>DCTJ01000043.1 GCA_002329545.1 Candidatus Omnitrophica bacterium UBA1443 | reverse complement strand
GCATGTTTTTCATCTTTATCGTTCCTTTTCAATCCGTCGCGCGCGATCCGCGCGAAAGCCCCGCGTCTTCTGACAAGAATGTGTTGTCAGCGTCCTGAAATTAATGTAGAAAAGCGTCATGATTATCGCGTTGAACAAACCTTACGGCGTACTTTCACAGTTCACGAAAGACNNGCCGACAGTGAGGGGCTCCTTCTCCTGAGCAACGAAAAACGATGGACCGAGCGCCTCCTCAAGCCTTATCACGCTCATAAACGGACCTATCACGTCCAGGTCGAAGGCACCGCGACCGAACCGGCGCTTCAGAAACTGAGACAGGGCGTTCTCATTCAGCGGATGAAGACCGCGCCGTGCCAGGCGCGACTTATGAAAGACCCGGGCTATCCCGAGCGCAATCCGCCGATCCGATTCCGGCTTACGGTCCCCACAAGCTGGATAGAATTGCGTTTGANNATGACCGCGGCGGTCGGCTTCCCCACTCTCCGCCTGATTCGCGTCGCGATCGGCCAACTTCACCTCGGGAAACTCGCGCCCGGCGCCTGGCGTGAACTTGAAACCCGCGAAATTGACCTACTACTAAGATAAAAAATGCCGCGCCTTTTTGTTTGTCTTTTTGAGGGAGTGGAGAGTTTTCTCCGCGGCGCATCAATTTCCGGAATTAATTGATATTGGAATGCAAACCCCCGGAACCGGCTCGAAAATCGACGTTCGCCAGATCGGAACTTTCTTCGCGCGCGTAGGCGCAATTCCAGAGGCAGGCCGCGCAGTGGATACATTTTTCACGGTCAAAAAGAGGAACGCCACCGTCCGGACCGGCCGTGATCGCCTGTCCTGAGCACATCTCGATACAGATCTTTGTTTTGCATTTCTGGCATTTTCCGGCGTCAAGAAAAACCACATGGTCCGCGTAACCTTCCGCGGCCTGGACCTTCCCGCCGAGAAGGAGCGCGTCCTGATGCGAAATCAGAAGTTTTCCGTCATATTTGATCTCGGGCCAGCCCGCCGCGTCCATCATGGCATTGTGCATCGACGAATTTGTACGCGCCATTTCTTTGAAGGCCGCGTCAATTTTTTCGCCAGAAACCTTTCCCTTGTAATATTTTTCAAGCGAAGGAATACGGGCATGGGTTGGCTTTAATTTCGCGGGAATATTTAAAAGTCCGTTCGTAAACCCGGCGAGTCCCATTCCGATCATCCCGAGCTCAAAAGCAAGGCTGAATCCGTCCCGCGCCTGCTTCGCGACCTTGCCGTCTTTTTCTACCCAGCTTGATCGGCGCTTGCCGAGATAATGGATCTCGAGATTTTCTTTTGTGAAAGGTTTGCCAGCCTTAAGTATCTCAATAACCCCTTCCGCGAGTTGCACTCCCGTCGTCCACGCCTCATCGACCCCGGAACCTTTGAGCATGTTCGTGCTTCCGGAACCTTCACCGATACGCGCGAAACCATCACCCACAATAAAGGGTTCGCCCCGCACTCCGGCTTCCTGCAAGCTTTTCGCGCCCCAGGATTTAAGGGTAGCGCCGTTTAAATGTTTCCAGAGCACGGGATGTTGCATCCAGTGCTGGAGGTAACGGTACCCGGTTCGCGTCGGGTTATCGAGCCAAGAGGGAATAAAAATTCCAATTGACGCGGTACGATCCGGATAAACATAAAAGAAACCAAAAATCTCGGGCTCAGGATAACCAAACGTGTGAATGACCGTACCGGGCTGTAATGTCGTATTTTCCGGAAGCTCAACAACCGCCTTCATCCCGAGCGCCCACTCCCGCTGGTGATTGCCTTCCGGAAGTCCGAACTTCTGGTCGAGCTTTTGTCCCACGGGACCATACGGCCCCTCCCCCACAACCGTAAGGGGGGCATGAATATCCATGCCCGGCGTGAACGCCGCTGTCGGTTTTCCCGATTTTTCAACTCCCTGGTCAACAAGGCGAACGCCCGCGACACGGTTAGAATCAAACAAGGGTTCTTTCACAGGCATACCCGGCCATATCTGGATCATGCCACCACCCATGATATTGGAACCAAGCCACTGGGTGAACTGCCCCATGGAAAGAACCCAGCCGCCATGCTTTGCCATAAACGGAGGGATAAACGGGAGGCGGAACGCGTGATCTTTAAACCACGGCAAGATAACTCCGACAATCCGAAGGACGGCATCCACGATTTTGAGTAGCCAGGATCTCCGGCTCGCGCCCACCGGGTCCAGAAGATAATAAACTCCTTCATGTTTGACGGGATGCGCCATCGGGATCTGGGCGAGTTCTTCGGCCGTAAAAGAGGCTTTGATGCCTTTTGCTTCGGTCACAATCCCCGAAACGCCAAAACCAATATCATCCGCGCGCTCGTAACAGATGACCTGGAGCGGCATGCCGGGCATGGCCTTACTTTGAAAGTGCTCCGCGGAGGGATCCTCCGCCATCGCCCGGTTGAGTGTGGTAAGAAAACCCGCTGTGGCGGGACCAAATCCGGCGCAGATAATATCGACATCCATTTTTTGACGATCAGTCATAAGGGCCTCTCAGGCTATACGGCACATGCCACACGAAAACTTCTCTTGTAGTTTTATGACCTTGTGGCTTGTGTGACAGTTTAAAGCGGATAATCAAGCGCTTCGGGAATCATGACCTGAGCCGCCGCCTCGCCCGCACGATCCTTCGCCAACCGCGCGCCGGCTAGGGAGCAATCCAGTTTCCCGCGTAATTCCGCGAAGGTCTTGAGCGCGGCGTCCGGAGAAGCGCAAGTCGCGCCTTTGGCGTGATAGCCATAAACAAGCTCGGCACAAATCTTGGCAACTTCACCAGCCGCGCGGGCCGCCTGCACACAGCTTAAATCGCTGTAAAACTGAACAAATCCGGGAAGCCCTTCCGCAAGCGTCGGATTCTCGGGCCCTTTCTTCTCAAGCTCAAGCGTATCGAGAATGAGCTGACGGGATCCCAGGAGCCACGCAAGCGCGTCCGACAGCGGGAACGTCACGCCCTGACGCTGACCGCCATAAAGGGTCTTTCCGTTCGCGTCTTTTGAATTTTGGAGATATTCAACCGACCAAAGCCAGAGCTCCATCGCTCCCGCGAGCGTTCCGGCGCCTATCTCAGGTTTCGAGGCGTCCAGTGAACGCAGGTCCTTGATCCAGTTTTTAAACTGGGCCAGAAAAATTTCATTGGTCATGGTAAGCGACATCTGGCGACGCTGGACACATTCCGGACCCTCGTAGGTCGCTTCGAGTTGAGCGTCCGACCACTTCTGCGTAAGAAATCCCGGGCAATCTTCCGTAATGCCGTAACCGCCCATCAAACTGACGGCTTCGCGCATCATCGTCGCGCCGTAGCCCGTATTCCAGAGCTTACACGCCGGACAAAAAACATCCGCAAGAGATTCCTTCACGGCATACTGCACGAGAAAATCACTTTCATAGGCTTCGATCACCTTCGGATCGCGCTGTGCCTCGGGTTTTCCCATTTCCACGGCGTAGGCAAGCGCTTTTTTTCGCGGTTCAGCGAAGACTTTCATCTGGGCGCGGGCGCCTCTGATCCCTTCCTTTAAAAATTTCGCGTCTTTTTGTTTTTCGAGAGGATCAAATTCATCGAAAAGCCGGGCGGCCTCAAATCCCAGGGACGCGCTCGCTTCGCCGGTTGCCCACACGTCGATCAACCGATGCTGGGCGTCCTCTTTCTGCTGAATGCCGAGATCGTAACGCGGAGTGCCGGGCTTGGCCGCGTCACCGCCGCGATAGCGGGTACGCTGATAGCGGATCACGGGTTCAACCGCGGAAAGAAGTTTCGCGCTCGTCATCATCGCCACCGTCACGCGCGTCCGGCGGAACACAGCTTCGATCACTTCGTTATGCGTGTAGTTCGGGACAATCACGCCGTCTTTGATCGTGTACCCGCCGATGATCCGGCTTGCGGGAATCTTCAAATTAAAAATAGGGTCGTGCGTGCAGGAAAGCTGGTGAACAAGCTTTAACGTCGGGGCCCCCGGATCGTAAACTCCTTCGTCCCCCTTTTCGAGAATTACCATACAGCTTGATTTGATTTTGGGATCATCCGTATCGACCGCGGCCGTGACAAAATTCGCGTACCCCATGTTCGTGATGAATCGGCCGCGTTTTTCAACCTGGATCATGGGCTCTTCGCCTTCTTTCCACTCTGCCACGCGAATACGGCCCGAAAGCATACCGGCGTCGACACCAACATAAGGCAGGGGTTCCGTGAGCGCGAACGAGCCGCGAAGCACCTCACGATTTTCGCCCGGTTTGGGGGGTACGCATCCGCTCATATAGTGATGAATCTGCTCGGGCGTCCCTTTTTCGTGAATCGGCTCAAGCGCGAGGTTATTGGCAAGGCTCGCGGTCGCGGCGCCAGCATCGACCCAGGCGAGCTCAAAAGCCACCAGGGCAAGCGCGAGATTTTTGGGACCCGTAATGTATCCGCCTTGTTCCGGTTCCATAAAGACGGCCGTCACGCCGGCCTCGTCAAAAGCCTTAAGCATTTCCTGCTTTTGCGGAGTCCAGTCGTGCGTGGCGCGCTGTTTATCCGCCACGAGACGGGCGACAATTCCCCGGGCCACGGAACGGGTGGCCTGGACCACCATCTGGTGTTCGTAACGCTCCGCGAACCGCCACATCACCTGACGGACATCATCTCCCGGCAACGTACTCATTAAAACTTTTTTTTCAGTATTAGCTGTGGACATGGGTATGGGCTCCTTTTCGAATGTTCTCTCCAGAAAGTCCATATAATAGGACACATTTTTTTTGAGGTTCGGGTATATTAAGCGCGGAACTCGACCCAGGCAAGGAAAAATTCGATTTTGCCTCAGCCGTTCCCGCTCATGATCTTACGGAGTTTTTCCGTTGAAAGCTCGAGATCTTCCATCAGATTCAGAAAATGGGCCTCTTGCTCGCGGATAACCTGCGGGATCGCTTGCAAAATTCCCTTCCAGGAGCGAACAAACGCGAAGAGTTCGTCCTGAACAACACGCTTATCAAGAAAAACGTCGATTTTCTTCGAAAGCTTCAGAATAGAAACTGCTTGCTCAAGTAATTCAGCGCTCGGCTGAGCCACGATCTTCCGGACAAGGGATGTCAGCTCCTCGCTCAAGTGCCTTGAAATCGGCTCCTTGTGAATCTGGACATCAAGCGCTTTCGCGGAATCGATGATGCGGTAAATCGGAAGTGTTTTCTTGAGCGGGAATCCCTGCGAACCCCAGTCTCGAACCGCTTCCATGAGACGTTTACTCAGCGTATGCTCCGCCGCGTAACGAAACTCCACGGGGATGGGGACATTAATGGAGCGATAAATCTCGTTCATCCGGAGATTTTCTTCATAAATATTTTCGTAAAAGTTACTTACCTTCTCGATCGTTTCGTGGGTCAGCCGGCTGATGATATTCGCGCGATCCCCCAATCG
The DNA here is from genome assembly GCA_002329545.1 of Candidatus Omnitrophica bacterium UBA1443. Lineage (GTDB taxonomy): Bacteria > Omnitrophota > Omnitrophia > Omnitrophales > Aquincolibacteriaceae > UBA1443. The sequence goes on along the minus strand of DCTJ01000043.1, from coordinate 9,518 downwards.
CAGGTCCTTAAGCGCGTAATAAGATTCCCCAAAATAGGTGTCGATTTTTTTGGAGAGATCAAGGATCGGCAACTGGTAAAGCGCGTCAAAAAGATCCCTCTCAAGAACCTCGAAGGACGCCTCATCCTTGAACGGCATCACGGAACATCGAAAATCGTAGAATCCGATCTGGATCACCACGAACACAAGATCGCGTTCCTCAAGTGTGACTCGGGACACGACCTTCACGCGGCCAAAATTCATCGTGATCGTTCCAAAAAACTCTTTGCGCTGATGAAGGATATGGAGATTGTAAGCATACATCTTCACGACATCGCTCTCGGCATAATAATCTTCAAAGATCGAGCAAATGGCGTAGTAACTCACGATGTGTTGCAAAGTCGCCATCGCGGGTCGCACAAGCTTCTCATAAACCCCGCGTCCGTCCTTAAACATTTCGATATTGCTTTTGGCCAGCGCAAGATGCTCCAGAAATTCGCTCTCATAATGCGCCCCGCTCAATTCTTCGCCCAGTTGAACCGCCCGGGCCGCGTACTGAAGGATTTGAACGGTTTCAACGCCCGAAATCTCGGAAAAAAACCAGCCACAGCTCGTATACATCAGCATCAGATACCGTTGCATCTCGAGAAGTTTGAGGCACGCGGTAACCTCGGTCTTACCCAGTTCCCGCTGGGCGTGCTTGTAAAAAAAGGAGCGAATTGTTTTTTCATTCCGATCCAGGATAATCCGAATGTAATCGTCCCGGGCCGCCCAGACATCTTTCAGGTATTTACTTCCCTCTTTTTCATAGACCCGCGCCAGCTCATCGCGAAGCCAGTCCAGTGCCCATCGTAACGGTTTACGCCAATGCTGGGTCCAGTTCGCGGGCCCACCTCCGCGGCATCCGCAGTGATCTTTCCAACGCGAGACTCCATGGGCGCAACTCCACGCCGTCCCCTCGCCGTTTTCTCCCTCGATCAAGCGCACCTCATTTTTCGGGGGGTAATTTTCGAGGTACTCCCCGTAATTCGTCAGTTTTAATCCGCGTTTGGGCACTTCAATGTAAGTCAGGAACCCCAGCACCCGGTCTCCAAACGGTTTATGGTGCCCGTACGTCTCTCCGTCGGTGGCAATATGAATCAGTTGAGGACCGCCATCCTTGACCACGGCGCCTTGAAGGCGATCCATAAAAAGTTTCGCGTCAAAGAGAAGGTTGTCGAACCCGATGGCGCGGGAAATCGGGCCGTCGTAAAAAAAGATATCGAGATACTTCGAAGGATTATTCTTTAAAAAACACCGATAGGGATTGCGCGGATCAATATGCCCCCCCGTCACATCTTTCCACTCACCCCCTTCCATCGACCGGACCGCCCGCGCCTGATACGGGGAAAGAATGATAAACTTGATCTTCTCTTCCACCAGCACTTCGAGCGTGTCCTCGTTACAGGCGGTTTCCGGAAGCCAAATACTCTCGGGTTCGCGACCAAATCGGTGTCTGAAATCCTCGAGTCCCCACCGCACCTGCGTGCCCTTGTCCCTCAGATTCGCGAGGGGCATAATCATGTGATTAAAAACCTGCGCGATCGCGTTTCCGTGTCCTCGATGCAACTCCCGGCTTACCTGATCGGCGCGGATAATACTTTTGTAAGTATCGGGATGTTTCGCTTCAAGCCAGGAGAGGAGGGTCGGCCCAAAATTAAAACTCGACCGTTCAAAATTGTTAACGATCTCGACGATTTTTCCTTTGGCGTCCAGGGCGCGGGCGCGGGAGTTTGGAAGATAACATTCGTAGTGAATGCGTTCGTTCCAGTCATGAAACGGCGTGGCACTGTCCTGTTGTTCAATTTCTTCAATCCAGGGATTTTCGCGGGGAGGCTGGTAAAAGTGCCCGTGGAGGCAAATATAAACGTCTTGGGTCATAATCTCCTAACGCTCTGCTAAAGAGCTTCCCCCTGAGCCAGACCACCGCACCCAGGGTTCAATATCGTTGATCGTTCCGGATTAATTCAAGAAGCGCTACCGCGGATTCTTCGGGGCCCTTGCGTTCCCAACCATGCACCCCAAGCCGCGTGCGAATCTGGCCTACGAATATATTCTTTTTAAAGAAAGCTTCAAAGAACTTCTTCGCGATCGCGTCATACTCCGCCTTGCACTGAACCGGGCCAAACACGTTCGAAAAATACGTGTGCACAAGCCCCACCGTTTTGGTCGTTCCCTTGCTCATCACCGCCCCGTCGCGAAAAACCTTGATAGCTTCTTCAACCGTCTGGAAACGCTCAATCACCGGATGATCCTCATCTATGTCTTCGTAGTTATTCGCGTACAACACGAAATCCACGGCATGCTCCTGAATAATGTTGGCAAACGACGTGATCGGTAGCGCGATTCGCGCATTCACCTCATGAGGGTTCATGATAATAGCCCTGTCAATTTGCCCCAGGGCAAATCCCGGCTTCAAATCATCCAGCCTCGAAAGCGCGCCCGTCTCGGTTCCAAATCCTACCACGTCCCCGGACTCTTTCATCTCCAACGATCCCATGTCATCAGCGATAACGATCACATCCTGGATCAGCTCCGCGCCAAAACCGCGCATCGCTTCGAGCGTCTCTGATTTTCCGGCTCCCGAATCGCCGATCAGGAGCAGGGTCGCGGGCTTTTTACCTTTCAGAAAAACCTTCATGAAAGCGCCGTGAAAAGGCATTTTCCCGGACCGGATCTTTTTGATATTGTGAAGCGTTAAAATCATTTTTTTAAGATATCCGAAATAACCAAACTCATCTTTCGCGGGGACCGCCCCCACCAGCATCCCGTTCTTTTCATCCTCATAAAAAACGGTCGGGAATACGTCGCGAGCCTTAAACTGATCTTCGGCAACTCCGTACAGGTAAACCGCGTCCGGCTTCCGTTTGAGGTCTTCATCCGACGCCAATTCAAAAAGGTTCGCCATGGAAAGGCCCAGCTCGAAAAATTTCTCGCTAAAATAAACATGCGCGAGAAAATCTCCGGCCTTGACGGGATAACAGAGCCATTCTTCCCGGTTCAGATGAACCCAGTCCATGGGATTTTCCTGGATCCTTTCAAACTTTCCCGTCCGTTTGTTGTTTGGCGGATTCAGAACAAGCGGCGGATAAAAAAGGATCTGACGGATCATTCCGATCGGCAAAAGTTTTTCGTAAGAACCTTCGGGGTAAGGAACAGGTTTGGGAGTCGCGATGGTCGCCATCTCGGCCCCGGCGGCGATCTGCCGATAAATGCGGGGATGGGTGCCCGTAATATTTTCCTGAATCTCACGGTAGGTGTGACGGACAAGTTCCGTCAAGTTTTCTATCGTTCGGTTAAAAGTCCGGTAGGGACGTTTGTCAAACTGGTCTCCCTCCGAATCGCAAACGATAAACCGCTCATAACTGCGCCAAAAATTATAAAGATATTCGACAAAATCGTTTAGCAGATTGCGATCTTTGAAAAAATCCTCCGCGCCGGGAACGACACGGACGACATGCTCCGCTTCCATCTTCTCAAGAAACTGGAATATTCTGACAAGCAAATTAAGCGTTTCTTCGTTGAGTTCCCGGTTCCCGAAAACCTTCAGGAGTATCGATTCGCGTTTGCGAAGAGACTCGACCGCCCGCTTGATTATCTCGAAGCAAAGACTGCTCCCCAGCAGTTCTTCAGCAGAGTCGCAAATCTGATTTTTGATACGAATGATAACCTTGCTGTCCTTGATCCTGTAAGTCCCTACGAACGTGGATGGCGTCATGCGCTTTATCCCTCAAACCCCGCGACAATCCCATCAATTTCCGCGAGCATCTGCTTTCGTTCCTCATCAGAAACCGACTGGACGGAACCAAAGTACTTATGCCCGAGAACTTTAAAACCGCAGAACCCGAAAAGTTGCTGGTCATAAATCATATCCATGGCTTTAAAAATCCCCATCTCCTCGTAAACAGAAAGAGGCGCTCCCATCGTGTTGATGATATAAACTTTCTTCGCCTGCAAAAGACCTTTGGAACCCTGGGGTGTTTCCTCATAGGCAAATCCTTTGATGAGGACACGGTCCACATACCCGCGCGTAATCGCCGGCATTCCCGCCCACCAGATCGGATAGATAAAAACAAGCACGTCAGCCCACCGAATGTGCTCCTGCTCGATTTCAATGTCACGGGGGGTCTTGTCCCGCGAAAGAGTTTCGAAATCATCGGCCTTAAGTACCGGATCAAAACGCATGGCGTAAAGATCCCGGGTACGGACGTTCTTCCCCTTTTCTTTAAGGCTTTTAACGAGAGCTTCCTTGATGGCATGATTAAAGCTTGCCGGATTCGGATGGCTATAAATAATCAAACAGTTCATTTCCCAAATCTCCTTTCATGTGCCTGCCGGGGACATCTTAAAAAACACTCCTTCACGGAGCATCGTTTACCGGGATCTCGAACGGACCGACCTTGTCGCCTTGAGGATGCGGTAATTATAGCCGAATTCTCTCTAAAATGGGAAACAGTTTACATGGCGCGCGGATCCTGAGTGCGTTCTTTTCCTTTGCGCAAGAATCATGTATACTTCCCTATACACACGCGTATGGGATTTCAGCTACGCCCCCAGTAAACTCGGGGATCATCCGGTTATCAACATCAGACGAAGTATTAAAAGTGAAACGAGGATTATTTCCATGAAAAAAATTTCTCTGATAGGCCTGATTCTAGTGACCGCGTTCTTCAATGCCGCCATGGCCAGAAGCGGCCAGTATGATGAGGACGCCCGCGCCCAGGAAAAAACTCAAAAACAGTTCACTCAAGAAGCCCGTGCGCCGGAGAAACGGACTCCTCTCAAGACCATCGGTTCGGGAATCAAGGAAATTACGTACGACAATGTCAGAGATGTCACTAAAGACACCACCCAGGGGGCCGTCTCAAAAACGCCCGTCATCGGAACGCTGGACGGCACCCAGCAGGCCGGCGAAAAAGTTGTCGACAATACAATCCGCGGCGTGAAAAAAGTCGCATCTTTGGGGCTGGCCAAAGACGACAGTTACACCATTGAGGAGGCCGAAAAAGGTTCCGGAGACGCCGCTAAAATCAAACTGTTTCAGTTTTAATTCAATCCGTTTAAAAAAAAATAACCGGTGCCCTTCTTGAGCGCCGGTTGTTTTTTTGTCCTGTTACCCGTTTAAAGAAACTTATTTTTTCTCTTTCAGTAAAGAGATAACTGTTTCCAGTTGGCCGGATATTTTTTTGAGCGTCTCAAGCTGTTCTCTCGCCATTCTCTCCTGCTTCTCCTGCATGCTCTTTGCCTCTCCGGCAATCTTGGCCATATCTCCCAACTTGTTCAAATCAAACATTTTTCCCCCTTGTCTTGGTATGAGTTTTTGCCGGGCGTCGGTGTCTGGCAACGGATTTCTGCGCCTTCTCCTGGACGGGAACAATATCCGAGATCGTCAGCTTCCCAGCCCCTTTTTTTATCACTGTTACTCGACGCTGAACCTCTTGCGGACAATTCGCCGGGGCTCCGTTTCCCGCCGTCGACTTGTCAGATCTCCCGAAAAACTTACGAGCTCTGAAACATTCGTTACAATACACGGGTCTTTCCCCCGTAGGCTTGAAAGGGACTTCACAAGTTTTTCGACAATCCGCGCAGACCGCCTGAAAAAGATTTTTCCGCCTACCTGAGGCGTTCGCCTGCTTCACCGGAACAGGCCCGCCAACCGAAGGCGGCTCATCCGATGGCTTGTCAGGACGAACACCGGAAGATACGGGGTGATGATTTTCCGGTGCGACCACGCCCCGGGACAAGAACGCCTGGCCTTTTGACAATACCATTTCTACTTTCTTTTCCAGGGATTCAAAGCGAGCGCCCAGCTGAGTCATGAGCTCAAGGAGATCAGAGAAACGATCCTTTTTCTCAAGAGGAACGCTTTTAAGACTTTTAGTTTGCTTTTTTCTGGAGATTTTTTTCATAAATCACTTTAGACAAAACTTGACGGCAAATTGCGGAGGATCACAACGTCCGGGATCAAAGGTTGAATTGCAAATCATAAAGTTTCTTGTACGCTCCCCCAAGACGAAGCAGAAATTCGTTGGTTCCCTGCTGGACAATCTTGCCTTTTTCCATCACAAGAATTCGATCGGCCTTCTGGACGGTGGACAGACGGTGGGCGATCACAAATACCGTTCGCTCTTTCATGAGGTTTTCAAGGGCTCCTTGCACCTCTTTTTCGCTTTGTGTATCAAGATGGGAGGTCGCTTCATCAAGAATCAGGATCGGAGGATCTTTGATCAGGGCACGGGCAATCGCAAGCCTCTGGCGTTCTCCTCCGGAGAGCTTGAGCCCCCGCTCGCCAAGCTGGGTGTCATAACCGTTGGGAAGATTTTCGATAAAATGATCGGCGTAAGCGATGGCCGCCGCCCGCTTAACGTCTTCAAGCCCGGCATTCGGCCGTCCATAAGCGATGTTGTCCCGAACCGAGCAGTTGAAAAGCACCGTCTCCTGCGACACGATCCCGATCATGTCCCGCAGTGATTTAAGGCTTAGTTCCCGGATGTCTTTTCCGTTAATTTTGATCGCCCCTCCGGAAGGATCATAAAAACGCAGAAGCNNATGCATCAACGTCGTCTTTCCCGATCCACTCGCGCCCACAATGGCAATAACCTCATTACGTTTTGCCAGAATATTGATTCCATGAAGAGCGGCGGCATCACCTTCCTCATATCTGAAACTGACATTCTCATAAACGACTTCACGAACGGGCTCCTTAAAATCGATGGCCCCCGGCATTTCCTGGATCGTTGATCTCGAATCCAGAACCTCAAAAATGCGCTGTCCCGCGGCGATGGATTGCTGAATCGTGCTGTTGACTTTGCTGATTTTTTTCAGGGGCTCGTAAAAAATAAACAGAGAGCCGACAAAAGCCACAAACCGGTCGGGTGGCAGATATTTAATTCCAAATCCTACCGCAATCGCCGCGCCCACAGCACCCATAATCTCGATCAGGGGCCGCTGAACAATCGTAATCTTGATCGTCTTGCGAAAATATTCAAAAACACTGCGGTTGATTGCTTCGAACCGGCCAATTTCTTTTTCTTCACGACAAAAAGCCTTCACAATATGAAAACCTGAAAGCGTCTCACCAATAAATGACGTGATGTCACCGGTCCGTTCTTGCATGGATTTGGTGAGTTTGCGGAGTCGTTTCCCGAGAATCGTGATCGGAATGGCGACCAATGGAAAAATCACGATCGCGAACAACGCGTACTTGCCCCCCCAAATAAAAACCCAGGGGATATTAAAAAGGATGACAAGGGGCTGTTTCACAAGGTCCACGATCACATCCGTGATGGCGCCCTGGATCTGCCCGACATCATTCATAATCCTGGAAAGAAAATCTCCGGTCCGGCCCCTGGAATAAAAATCATGCGACAAATAAACAAGATGCCGGTAAAGATCATCCCTGACTTTCCGAATGGCTCGAATCCCGATATTGGACATTTGGTAGTTGGATAGATAATCAAAAAACCCGCGCAGAAAAAACACTCCAACCATCACAAACGGGATCCAGAAAACGGGAAAAGCGATCGATGAAAGAAAAGGAACGTGGGGAAGGTTATCAAGGCGAACTTCGTTTTTGTTATGAAGGCCGTTGACAATGATGTAAAGGGTCGCGGACACCAGAGAATTGGCCAACGAATAGGCGAACATCGCCAGAACGGCAACCACAAGGCGCCAGCGATGCGGTTTGATATAACCCAGTAACCTTTTGTAGATATCCATGACTTGAATGCCAGGTACGGTGTGAGGGACACATCCCGAAGCAAACTATATGCCTCATGTTTCGTCTCCTGTGATCCGTACCGCGGAGGCGACACTGTAACATATTCATTGACACGGCTCAAGGTTATGATTTAAATATCCTTTTCCGTAGTTTTGTCCTGATTACTCATCCGGTTTAAAGCCGGAAGCTTTCCCCTCCGGTCAAAAGGATTTCAATGACACAGAAACTCAAAGTAGGCNNCGTTGTCGGGATCGGGCACCTCGGTAAAGAGCACGCCAGAATTTACAGCCAGCTCGCAGAATGTGAGCTGGCGGGAATTTCTGACCTCGATCCCGCCAAAGAAGACAAGGCAAGAGAGCTTAAAACAGCTTTCTGTCACGACTACAGAGATCTTCTTGATAAAGTCCAGGCGGTCAGCATCGCCACCCCAACCTCCACTCACTACCAGGTCGCGAAAGAATTCCTTAAGGCCGGCATTCATGTCCTGGTCGAAAAACCTATTACCCTCAAGCTTGAAGAAGCTGATGAATTAATCGAACTTTCCCAGAAAAATCATTGCGCCCTACAAGTCGGGCACCTTGAGCGCCACAATCCCGGGTTTAAACGGGTCCAGGAAATCGCGAAAAACATCCGCTTTCTTGAAATTCATCGTCTGGGTCCATTTACCGGCAGAATCAACGATTGCGGCGTGGTGTTGGATCTTATGATCCATGATCTGGATATCGTTCTCGGACTCGTGGGATCTGAAATCGCAAGCTTTGACGCGCTCGGGGTCAATGTTCTGACTCCTTTTGAAGATATCGCCAATGTCCGGTTAAAATTCAAAAATGGGGCTATCGCGAACATTACGGCATCGCGTCTGACCTTCGAGAAACAGCGCAAAATTCGCATTTTTCAGGAAGACGCTTACATCTCCCTTGATTACGGGGCCCAAACCGGCAGGATCATACGGAAAGTCGGGGATCAGATTTCCCAGGAAGATGTTTTGATAGAAAAAGCCGAACCCCTCAAGGAAGAAATCCGCTTTTTCCTCGGTGGCATTGCCTCCGGAAAAAGCATCGGGAAACCCGACACCGCGGCACGAAACGCGCTCGCTCTCGCGATCGAAATCGTCAAAGTCATCCAGGAAAACCAGACCAAACCGGCAACAAAATAATTTGATGGCTAAAAAAATCTTCCTCATCGCTTGTGAAGCCTCTGCCGATCTCCACGGCGCCCATCTGATCCATCAGCTCCAAAAGCTTCTTCCGGAATCGGATTTCTGTGGACTGGGTGGAGCTCAGATGCAAACAGCGGGGGTACGGATTTTCCACGATTTGACACGGATTTCGGCGCTGGGGCTAGGGGACGTACTAAGAAACTATCTGACCTACCGGAAAATTTTTCATGACACAATCCGGTTAATCCAGAAGGAAAAACCCGACATTTTGATTACCATCGACTCACCCGCCTTCAACCTTCGGCTCGCAAAAAAAATTTCAAAAACAGTTCCCATATTTTATTTTATTTCACCTCAACTCTGGGCCTGGGGGAAGCGCCGGATCCATATCATTAAAAACCACGTCCGGGAAATGCTCGTGATTTTACCGTTCGAAAAAGATTTTTATGAAAAGGAGGGGGTGTCAGCAAAATTCGTTGNNTATTGGCCTTTTTTCGGGTTCCCGCGAAAAAGAAGTCAGGCGAATTCTGCCGCTCATGCTCAAAAGCGCGGAACTCATTCAAAAAGAAACACCCGATACCATCTTTTTTCTGTCCCGATCTCCCAATGTTCGGGCAGAAG
>DCTJ01000062.1 GCA_002329545.1 Candidatus Omnitrophica bacterium UBA1443 | reverse complement strand
CAGAACGCTTTCGACCAGCTCTTTGAGGACAAATTGAATCGCCAGCGATTGGAGGATGATCTTGACAAGGAACTGCCCCTCATGGATCCCGATTTGATCGGGAGAGACCTATTGCGAAAGTCTCTGGCAGTGTTTTTAAATATTGCCCCGGAGGCGGAAGTTCAGCGTGCTGAGGTTCGTGCCGTCCTTGGTCCTATTTTGAAAGTGGGAGAGGGTGAGAGGATTGGTTATGCTCCAGAGTTCATTGAGGGGCTTGAAAAGTCAGGATTCAACAATGATCCTTTTTACGCAAGGGTTCTTTCCGCGGCTTTGGCCGGAAAAATTATTCGACAGGGAGGGATAACGGCGGAAGATTCGGCCAGTATCTTGAAAGCATTGATGACGGCAGGCTCAAAGAAGACGGGGGATTGGGTTGGAGAGGTGAAAAAGATCCTTGAACTGGAAGACAAGTTGGGGCTTTTTGCCGAACTTCACCGTATCAAGAAAGGTGCTTCGCTTACCGGGGTTATTACCGAGGGACTTCTTCAGGAGTGCCGAGTTTTATTGACAGCGAATGGTCAACAGCGTATCAGCCTCCTCATTGCTGCGGATACTTCAGATAAGGAGGCCCTTAATGTTGCGGCTCAAGAAATGGTGAAGCGTGAAATGGAATGGGCTGACGGAGAGGGGCTTGATTTTTCAGGGCGCTTTGAGATTATTATCGTTAATGCGGGGATGCTGGGTCCTGAACTTCAGAGTTTTTCGAACCGCCAGCGAGGTGCCCTGCAAAAGGTCCTCAAGGGACGACAATCCGAGCTTAAAGACGTAGCTGATTTTTTTGTCATCAGCATTGGCGAAGATATGTTCCCATCGTTTCAAGGGTCGCTTGATACCATCAGTGGAACGACGATCGTGAGGCCCGATGAAGTTGAAAGGAATCCAGAGCTATTTGGAGCCTCCAGATTTGCCGGAGTCCAAGCTTCAACGGACAAGGTGGCTGGAGGCGCCGAACTTCTGGATGGAAGAACCGATCTTTTCACTCCAGTTGACCGGCATCTGCGGCATTATCGGTTTGTGGTAGACGGTCTGAGGGGTCTTGCTTCACAACTTTTTCAGGCGGTGGAATCGCTCCGCCGAATCGCGGTCGCGGCCTAATATACTCTTCAATTCCCGGACAGAGTGGACGAGGACGCGACTCTTTGATGCGGACAAGGCATTTTTCTTCAGGGCCCGGCCTTTCTTACAGTTCCTCATGCGGGGCGGTGTGATTTGAGGTATAATGCGTGCCCTGACGTTTACGAAATCAATCTTAAGCGCCTACTCCAGGAACAGACCAGATTAAAACAGGATATTTTATGAATCAAAAACGTTTCCATGTGATCCTTGTCAAACCCTCCAAATATGACGATGAAGGCTACGTAATCCGCTGGTGGCGCGCTGTAGTCACCAGCAATTCCCTCGCCTGCCTGGTTTCTCTCACGAACGACGCGGGGGCAAGAATGATTCTCGGTCCTGACGTAGAGCTGGTAACGCATATTTTTGACGAGACCGTCGAAAAAATTCCGGTGGTGAAATTGTGCCGGACGATCAAAAAGGCCGGAGAAAGGGCGGTGGTCAGTCTTGTCGGAGTCCAGTCGAATCAGTTTCCAAGGGCTCTCGACCTTGCCCGGCAGTTCCGGAAAGAGGGTTTTCCCGTGATGATCGGCGGTTTTCATGTGTCGGGGACCACAGCCATGCTTCCGGAAAAAATTCCTGAGCTCGAACGTTCGGCAGACGGTGTCACGCTGGTCGCGGGGGAGGTCGAGGGGAACTGGGATCGTCTTCTCCGGGACGCTTACGCGGGCAAACTTGAAAGAAAATACAATTTTCTTGAAGTCAGACCGGATCTCCAGGGTGTTCCCGGGCCCATCATGTCTCGTGAAAACCTCCGTTATTTTATCAATACTCACAGCAGTTTTGACGCGGGGAGAGGATGCCNNGTACGATCATCAATGTGCAGGGACACGCGATGCGGCCGCGTACGGCTGACGACATTGAGAAACTGGTCCGTGAAAATCATCGACACGGAGTTAATCATTTTTTTATCACGGATGATAATTTCGCGCGGAATCCCAATTGGGAAACGATCGCGGATCGCCTAATCTATCTTAAGGAAAAGGAAGGGTTGCGGTCTTCGCTGATGTTACAGACTGACACGATGGCCCACAAGATTCCCCGTTTTATCGAGAAAATGACGCATGCCGGCTGTCGCCGTGTTTTTATCGGTATGGAAAGTGTGAATCCCCGAAATCTGGACGCCTGCGGCAAACGCCAAAACAAGATTTCAGAGTACCGGCGCATGCTCCAGGCATGGCGTGATCATGGGGCCCTGACTTGCGCTGGATATATTATCGGGTTTCCGAACGACACGTATGAATCGATCATGCGTGACGTGGAGTTTCTGAAAAGGGAAATCCCTCTTGATCTGGCCGAGTTTTTTGTCCTGACGCCGCTTCCGGGTTCGGAGGATCATCAGAAAATGACCCGGCAGGGCACCCGGATGGACACGGATCTGAATGGTTATGACGCGGATCACGTCGTCATGGAACATCCCCAAATGTCGCGGGAAGAATGGACGCGCGCTTACCGGGATGCCTGGCGCTCTTTTTACAGCCCGGAGCATTGCCTGACCCTCTTGAAACGGAGAAAAGGGCCTCGCCGTCGGTTGCTTTTTTCTTCGCTCATCTGGTTTCGCAGTGCTTTTTTTCTGACCGGAGTCCACCCACTTCTGGGGGGATACTTCAGATCGCACGGACGAAAGGATCGCCGGCCCGGCATGCCACTGGAACCGATACCGGTTTACTATACGAAGCGGGGGATTGAATTCTTAAAGTACAGCTTTGGAATGCTGACAACTCTCTGGGATCTCTGGTGGCTCAACCGGAAAGCCCAGGCTCCCGAGAACGAAAGTTACACAGATTCAGCGATTCAGCCTGAACCGGTCGAGCAAACTTCTGATTTCGCTACCGACAAAAATTCAAGAGTCTGCGCCCCCTAGACGGGAGTTTTTTGAAAGGAAACTGTATTGATCGACGCCCATCTTCATCTTCAGCATATTCCCCGGAAGCGTGTTCTTGAATCGATCCTTGCCGAAGCGCCGGCCAGGGAAGTGGATTATTTTTTCTGTAATGCCATCAAGCTTGCGGATTGTGAGCTTCTGNNTGAGTACGACTCCATCATTCCTTTTTATGGCGCGCATCCGTGGGAAGTCCCTAATTTGACGGAGGGTTGGGATCGGGAACTGGAGTCTTATATGGCGGAACCCGGGTGTGGCGTCGGAGAAATCGGACTGGATAAGGCGCGGGACATTGATTTTACGGCTCAAAAAGATGTTTTTACCCGCCAAATCGAACTTGCCGGGCAATATCGAAAGCCGGTTATGATTCACGTGGTTCGGGCCTGGGGTGAGGTCCTTCCGGTTCTTCGAAAATGCGCGGGGAGCACGGTTTTTCTGATACACGCGTTTCGCGGTTCCGTGGAAGTGCTTGAGGAATTGGTCGATCTTGGCGCCTATGTGACTTTTTCCTGGAAGCTTTTTAAACAAAAGTACGGAGAACCCGTCTCAAAAGTGAAATCCCTGATCCGGATCGTTCCGGAAGATCGACTGCTTCTTGAAACGGATTTTCCCTACATCGGGGAAAAAGTTTTTTCAACGCTGACGGCGGAGAAGTACTTTGAATGTCTCGACGAGACTTACCATATCGCCGCGGCATTGCTGGATCGGGACGTTGAAGATCTCAAAAATCAGACCCGGCGGAATGGATCGGCTTTTTTAAGCCTGCCATCCTCGAATGAAAGTTAGGGGGAACTCTTGACGGAGATGACGGGGCGATTTTTCTGTACAGAGCTTCTGATCGGGAAGGAAAAAGTCGCGCGACTCAAGCGATCGTTCGTGACGATTGTGGGTTTGGGCGCGGTCGGAGGGTATGTCGCGGAGGCTCTGGGCAGACTGGGCGTAGGAAAAATTCGGTTGGTGGACTATGACAGGCTTGAGACAAGCAACCTCAACCGGAACATTCTCGCGCTTGAGTCGACGCTGGGGGAGAGCAAGGTCGAGGCGATGAGAAAACGACTCCTGGATATCAATCCGGCCTGCTACGTCGAGACCCTGGAAGTTTTCGCGGCGGAAGATTCATTTCCCTCGATTTTTTCGGACCGTCCGGACGCGGTNNATCGCTATTGATTCCCTGAACCCCAAGGCCCGTCTTTTGGTTTATTGTCACGAGAATCAAATTCCGGTCTTTTCCGCGATGGGCGCGGCAACCCGAACCAGGATACAATCGATCCAGACTGGGGATCTTTTTAAATCTCGGGGATATCCGCTGGCGCGAGAGGTTCGCAAGCGGCTTCGAAAAAGTGGAATTCAAAGCGGAATTTTTTGCGTTTATTCCGACGAACCGGCACGCCAGGTCCCGAACGTTCTTCCCAACGAAGAAGATAATTATCCGCGGGGAAGAAAACGCGCCAAGCTTGGAAGTTTGCCGACGATCCCCGCGATCTTTGGTCTTACGCTCGCCCATCACGCGGCGGAGTATTTATGCGGAAGTTTTGACACGTCAGTTCACGAAGTGAGCGGTTTGGCCTGAAGACTGATCGGCCAATAAATTTTTCTTTCCCATGGGATTGACAAATCTTCAAAGATGAGGCAAACTTCCGCCTGTAGTAAGCAATGAGGGTGAACGTTGTATGGCCGCAAGGCAAAACGATCCGCCTCGCGGTTTTTTTGTTTTACCCCCGTTTTTCGGTCTTTGACCGGAGGGCGGGCCAGTTCCAAAAGGTCGTGGTTGATCTTGATCACGCAGGAAAGTTGGTCTGGTCATTTGTTACTATGGGAACGGGAAAGTCCCGGTCTCAAAATTATTTTGCAAAGGAGCAACATCAACCATGATTCAAGGTACCGTGAAGTGGTTCAATAATTCGAAAGGCTATGGGTTCATCTCCCGCGAAGGTGGAGCGGATGTGTTTGTGCATTTTTCCGCCATTACGGGTGATGGCTATAAATCGCTTGAGGAAGGTCAGAAGGTCCAGTTTGAAGTGACCACTGGCCCCAAGGGCGAACAAGCCTCGAACGTTTCGAAGATTTAATCACTTCGAGAGGTTGACAAAGGCCCGACAGCTTAAGCTGCCGGGCCTTTGTGTGTCTGCGAGCACGTTTTTCCTCACAAACCACAAAATTTTTGGAGTAAAAGAGCCGTGGATTCTTCTCAATTTTGGCTGATAGTAAGTATTGCTCTCTATATGGTCGTGATGCTTGGGATCGGGGTCTGGACAAGTCGAAAAATTCACGACACCCACGACTATATCCTGGCTGGGAAACGGCTCGGCTGGTGGCTCTCGATCGGGACGATTTTTGCGACCTGGTTTGGCGCCGAGACCTGCATGGGTTCCTCCCGAACGGCCTATGAGAAGGGGATCCTCGGGGTTATTGCCGATCCGTTTGGCGCGGCTCTCTGCCTGATTCTGGCGGGACTCTTTTTCGCGAAATTTTTACATGATAAAAATTATAAAACACTGGTGGATTATTTTGACCAGCGGTTTGGCCGATGGGCGGCAGGACTTTTGAGTGTGCTTTATATTCCCGTTTATGTCGGATGGGTTGGCGCCCAACTGCTGGCTTTCGGGATCATTCTGAATTCGGTAACCGGGATTGAGCCGATGACCGCCATCATCATTTCGACCGCTGTGGTTATCGTTTATACCTACATGGGAGGTATGTGGGCCGTTTCAGTAACGGATCTTGTGCAGATGCTGATCCTGATCGCGGGATTTCTTGTTCTCTTTCCAATCCTTTATTTCGAAGTGGGCGGATTTGGGGCCATGAGGGCGCAACTTCCTCCGGAAATGTTCCATTTTTGGCCACACCAGGGTTCAACGCTCGATTGGTTGATGTATCTCCAGGCCTGGATGCTGGTGGGACTTGGTTCGCTTCCGGGGCAGGATCTTTTTCAACGGCTCATGTCGCCGCGAAGCGCGCACGTGGCAAAATGGAGCTCCGTGATCGCGGGAGTCCTTTACGTGGTGATCGGACTTTTTCCCGTTCTGATGGGGATGATGGGACGAATTGCGTTGCCCACGGTGGGCCGCAGTGAATCCATCCTGATTGACCTTGCCCGGGCCTATTTGCCGCTTCCGCTGATTGCCCTTATGCTCGGAGCGCTCCTTTCGGCTATCATGAGTACGGTCAGCGCTGCGCTTCTGGCGCCGGCCAGCATTATTGGCCACAACATCATTCCGTTTTTTTATCCCCGTATTTCTGAATCGGCTAAGCTTCAGTGGTGCAAGAGCGGGATATGGATAATTGGCGTCATCTCTTTTTTTGTCGCCATCTATTTCCAGAATGTTTATACCCTTTGTACCCAGTCCTGGGGTATTCTTTTGGTCGGAGTAGCGGCGCCGCTTATTTTTGGAGTGTTCTGGAAAAAAACCAATACAGCGGGCGCGCTGGCAGGGGCGGTCGCGGGGACGGTATCCTGGATTGTGTTGGCGCTGGCCCTTTCCGACGATTATCCTACGCACCTTTTTGGTTTTGCCATTTCGTGTGTGACGCTTGTGGTCGTTACTCTTTTAACTTCATTTTTTCCGAGAAGCCATTCTGCCCAAGCGAAAATCGGTTGATCTCCCTTTAAGAAGGAAGGAGAATGCCCCCCCTGATCTGGCGAACGGCGTGATAGGGTAAAGATTTTGGTCTGGGATTGTCGAGGCAGACAGGTTTGCCCGCGCGGGAGCTTGACGAAATTCATTGTTCAGTCATAGGATTTCGAGGGTGCCGGATTTTTCAGGTAAAAAATATTTCAAGGAGGGATGTATGACATTTCTTTGGATTCTGCTGGGTGTTGTTGTTTTAACCATTCTTGCCGTGGTGAGTATTTATAACGCGCTTGTGATGCTCAAAAACCGGTTCAAGAATGCCTTTGCCCAAATTGACGTGCAGTTGAAACGTCGTTACGATCTTATTCCCAATCTTGTTGAAACAGCCAAGGGTTATCTTCAGCATGAGCGAGTGACCCTTGAGGCGGTAATCCAGGCGAGGAACCAGGCGGTCAGCNNGTCAGCGCCGCTCAAAAGGCCGCGTCCATCCCCGGCGACCCTCAGGCGATGGGCAATCTGAAAACCGCTGAAACGGGGTTAAGCGGGGCGCTCGGAAAGCTTTTTGCGCTGTCGGAGTCTTATCCGGATCTTAAGGCCAACCAGACGATGATGTCGCTTATGGAAGAGCTGACCTCAACCGAGAACAAGATCTCGTTTGCGCGACAGGCCTATAACGACAGCGTCATGGCTTATAATATCAACCGCGAAAAATTTCCCAATGTCCTTTTTGCGTCGTCCTTCGGTTTTATGCCCGCCGCTCTTCTTGAGCTGGAAGGTGCGGAAGAAAGGAAAAAGCCGGACGTGAAGTTTTAACCCGTTTTCCTGTCAGCGATGAATTTTTTTGAACAGCAGGACAAAGCCCGGCAACGGACGTTTGTTCTGCTGTTTTTTTATGTCCTCGCGGTTCTTGCCACGATTATTTCGGTTTATGGGGCCGTGCGTCTGTGCTGGTATTTTATGCCGGTTTCTCGGAAGAGTCCTCTCTACATGCCAGTCTATGACACGGTCCCTGTTGATTTCTGGGATCTGAATTGTTTCCTGACCGTTACGGGGATTGTGTTGCTGGTGGTTTTGACGGGGACCTTGATTAAGATCGCGCAATTTTCCAAAGGGGGTGTTGCAGTCGCAAAAATGCTTGGAGGTGAACAAATTCTGCCGGGCACAAAGGATCCTGACGAACGCAAAGTCTTGAATGTGGTTGAAGAGATGTCGATAGCATCCGGCGTGCCGGTCCCCGCGGTTTTTCTCCTGAAAAACGAATATGGGATCAACGCCTTTGCGGCGGGGTTTTNNGGCGGGTTTTTCAACGCAAGACGTGGTGATCGGTGTCACCCGCGGGGCTGTCAGTCTTCTTTCGCGGGATGAACTTCAGGGTGTCATAGCTCACGAGTTCAGTCATATTTTTAACGGTGACATGCGGCTCAATATGAATCTGACCGGATTCCTGAATGGGTTGCTTTTGATTGCGCTGACAGGCAAGACCCTCTTGCGTGGGGTCAGGGGCGGTCATGGCCAATCCAGCAATCGGGGAAGCGGCGCGACTGTTTTTGTCATTCTGCTCTTTGCCCTTCTCCTTTTGGTGGTGGGATATATCGGGGTTTTTTTCTGCAACTGGATCAAATCGGCTGTTTCACGTCAGAGGGAATATCTGGCCGACGCGTCGTCAGTTCAGTACACGCGCAATCCCTCGGGTCTCGCGGGAGCGCTCAAAAAAATTGCGGGCCTTCCCGACGGTTCTTTTATTCGCCAGACCAGGGCGGAAGAAGTCAGCCATTTCTTTTTTTCCGATGGTGTTGCGGTGTTCGGGGGGACCATCTTTTCCACGCATCCCCCGATTCACGCCAGGATTCGGTTGCTGGATCCTTCATTTGACGGGAAATATCCTGTCGTTCGGTCAATCGCTCCCGCGGAGACAAGAGCGTTCCGGTCCCCCAGGCCCGCAAACCCTCACCTCGGCGAAGAACTTGCAAAATGGGAAAAGAAGATGTCTCTTTCTCAAACGCCGCGAACCGATTTGGGACATGAATCTCTCGCGGAATCAGTTGTTTTTCAGGTGGGAGTGATTACGGACAATCATCTGAACCGGGCCTCGGAGATCCGGGAAGCATTGCCGGCGTTGTTTAGGGAGGCGGTGACGTCAGTGACTGGTTCGATCGCGCTGGTCTACGGACTTTTGATCGACCGGAGGAATACGGATGTTCGTAGCCACCAGCTTGAGTATCTCGCCCGGCATGATGATCCCTCAGTTTATAAAATGCTTCTCAGGCTACTGCCTGATTTTTCAAGTCTGAAAACCGAATGGTGTTTACCGCTTTTGGATCTTGCAACTCCGACGCTGAAAACCCAGACGTCCGAGCGCTACGAAAAATTCCGGGAACACGTGGAGACCCTTATTCACGAGGATCAATCGGTTTCGGTTTTTGAATTTGTGCTGAAGCAGGTGGTGTTGCATCGTCTGGATCTCTTTTTTGGAAAGGCTAAAAAGACGACGGTGGTTTATTCGGACTGGAAACCCATTCTTCCCGACTGCGAAATTTTGCTGTCATACATCGCGGGGGCGGGCAGTTTTTTCAGGCCTCTGGTGGAAAAATCTTTTTTTAAAGCGGTCGAATCATTGGGACAGGATTTTTCATGGAAATTGATCCCGTTCGAACTGCTGACGCATGACCAGATTGCCGGTGCGTTAAAAAAAATGGCGGCGGCGTCTCCCAAGCTCAAGGAACAGTTTCTGAAGGCGTGTGTTCATTGTATCGAACATGACGAACAGCTCGACATCCGTGAACTGGAACTTCTGCGGGCTTTTGCCTCGACCCTGGATTGTCCGATACCGCCTTTCATCCCCCAGGCAGAAAACTGACACCCCTGAGTCGGGCCCGTAATGATGCCAATTTCTGAGAATGGGCCGCCAAGAAAGAACGCCATGAGATTTCGGCTCGAAACCGTGGCCCTTGATTTTCCGCGATGAAAAAAACATCGCGGAGCCCGACAGATATTTTTCCCTTCCGGACGCTCTCAGTTTCCCTGGCGGTGCTTTGGGAATTTCGGGTTTTTGCGTAGTTTGCCGGGAAACCGATCCCGTCGAACCTTTCTAGTTTGATGCGTGGTCGTGGCGGAATGTGTCGGGACGGATGTCAGGGGAAGGTGGAAGGGGTTACGTTCTCGGTGGAAAGTTTAACGACGAGTATTTTGTTATCCGTGGTATAGGGGTCGTTTGTGAGGTTCTTTTTTGGCTTCGTGGATTTTTCCAAGGCAATATTTTTAATAAAACCGAATTTCTCCACTTTTTGCGCTTCGATCAAGTCCGCCAGAATGTAATCCCGGGCATCATCCAGATTGGGATCGATTTTGTGGGTGGTAAGGTACCAGGTTTTCCAGGTGAATTTGACTCCGATGTCGCGGCTGATGGTGCCAAGCCACACGGGCTTGCCCTGGAAACGCAGGGGTGTGTACCAGAGACGTAGGTGTAAACGCTGGTTGATGGTGTTTCTTGCTTTCTGAAGCGCCAGATCGTGAGGATGGCCCTTGTGATAAAGAGGGCTGACGGGGGAATAGCGGTCTTCTTCTCCCGTGAAAAAGGCTTTTGCCATGGCAATCCCGGAGCTTGCGGTGAGGGTCCTGGTTTCTCCCCATCCGGCGGAGGTAAAGATGGTGATGACGTCCTCCAGCTCGCCGATGACCACCAGATTGAATGGGTCTCCGTTTTTTGTTCCTTTTTTGTTGGTAGTGCAACAGGGGAAACGTTTTAAAGCTTCAGAAACTTCGGCCTTGTCGTACTCAACGATTTGTTCCCCGGGATAGCGTTCGGCAAAATCTTTGGTGGTGTAATCCGGCTTCATTCCGGGAACCGTCGTCACAAATGAGAACGTATTTTTGCCTCTGTCACTCAGTAAATCCACGGTGATGTGCTTGGTGCCTTCGTCTACCGGAGTGAACACAAAACCGGATTCCCTGCTTTGAGGCATGATGATATTGCTGGGAAGCGAGTGCTGTCCGAAGATGCGGTCCATTTTTTTGTTGGCATGACGGGCCGCGAAGTAATTGACGGGAATGAGGGCGAGAGCGGGAAAGAAAATAACGGCGATCAACCCTGCTTTAAGCAACTGACGGCTTTGTTTGAAGTGGGCTATGAAAGCGGCTTCTTCCGAAGAATAATAATCCGGATCCATGTTTCGGGGAATGAAGATATAAGGAATCTCGCTCCGATTCTCAATGTCGACCCAAACGGGTTGAAGCCCACGTTTTGCCAGGGGAACGCCAAAGGCTTTTTTACTTTCCTTGTCGCTCATGACCGCGACGGTCACGGTGACGTCTTGCTGGGTTTGTGTCTGGGCCCGCTCCATAAAGGGCACCTTTTCCAGGGCCACGGGACGGTAGGTGATACATCCCTGGAAGCTCAGGCACACGATCAGAATGGAGAGGATCAAGCGAAACGAAGCGGAACGGTTATTAAGCATATGTCTCCATATTCCATCTGGTTTTAAGGGATAGACTACATTATAATACCTGACCTTAATGTTTTTCCAACAGCTTATTCACCCATTCTGTGGAGACGCCCTATGAAACATTTTTTTTCCTGGATAGCAGTCTTTTTTCTGGCAGGTTGCGCGACGGTGCCGATGACCGGACGAAAACAGCTTTCCTTTATTCCCCAGGGTCAGCTATTAACATTGAGTGATCAAAGTTATCAGGAAATACTGGGGAGCGTCACACTTTCACGGGATGCCGCCAAAACGGCCGAATTAGTTGAGGTCGGGCGGAGGGTTTCATCGGCGGCCGAAGCTTTTATGAGAGAAAACGGGATGGAGAGGGACATTGCCAATTACCGGTGGGAATTCAAGCTGGTACAAGATGATAAAACGGTCAATGCCTTTTGCATGCCCGGCGGAAAAATTGTTTTTTATACGGGCATCTTCCCCGTGGCCCAGGACGCCAATGGTCTCGCGACGGTGATGGGACATGAGATCGCGCACGCTATCGCGAACCACGGTGGCGAGCGCATGAGCCAGCAGTTGATGGTCCAGGCGGGAGGACTGGGGCTCGCGCAACTTACCCAATCCAAACCGGAAATGGCACGGCAGATTTTAATGCAGGTTTACGGCGCGGGGGCCCAGGTGGGATTGCTGTTGCCTTACAGCCGGGCGCATGAATTTGAGGCGGATCGAATCGGCCTGATGCTTATGGCCCGGGCGGGTTATGATCCGAAGACAGCGGTCAATTTTTGGGAACGTATGAGGAAACTCGGGGGGGCACGGCCTCCGGAATTTTTATCTACCCATCCCGCGGACAGTCGACGAATTGCGGATCTCCAAAAGGCGATTCCGGAAGCTGAAAAGTATTACAAGTAAAAAGCGAGAACTTTACGTGCGCGGAGAAAGTTTTCCGTCCCGACTTTGCCGGCTCGCGGTTTAAAGGAAAAGGGTTACGGCAGAGGCCGCCTCCGGATCATCAAAAGTGGAAAAGCTTGAACTCAAAATGACGGAAACTGCTGGTATCAAAATCAAACGAAAGCGCTGACAAGTTTTTTGCATTTCGAAGAGGTGATGTATGAGCGGTATTTACGGGGTTGTTTCGAAGAAGGATTGTATCGAAACGCTTTTTTATGGTACGGATTATCACTCCCACCTGGGAACGGAGTTTGGTGGTCTGGCGGTGATGAATGGAGACCGATTTTTCCGGCAAATTCACGAGATCGGACAAAGTCAGTTTAAGTCAAAGTTTTTTGAGGACATTCCGGAGCTGGCCGGCAACAAGGGTATTGGCGTTATCAGCGATTCCAACGAACAACCGATTTATCTTAATTCCAAATTTGGTCCGTTTTGCATCGCGACGATGGGGTTGATTGAAAATGCCGAATCGCTTGTGCGGGAACTTCTTGACCAAGGTCATTCTTTTTCGGAAATGAGCGCGAAGGGCCCGGTGAACACGACCGAGTTGATCGCGCGGCTTATTACGCTTGGGGACAATTTGATCGACGGGATTGATCGTATGTTCGATAAAATCGAAGGGTCCTGTTCGCTCCTTATCCTGAATAAAGACGGGGTCTACGCGGCCCGTGACCGGTGGGGATACACACCGCTGGTGGTGGCAAAACACGCCGAGACTTACGCGATCGCCTCGGAAACTTCATCGTTTCCGAATTCGGATCTTAAAATCATGAAATATTTGGCGCCTGGCGAGATCGTTTTGCTGACGGAAGATGGGCTGGTGTCGCAGAAGGAAGGTAACGGCGCGATGCAGGTTTGCACGTTTCTCTGGATTTATATGGGGTTTCCGGCCTCGGATTACGAGGGGATCAGCACGGAAGCCGTGCGAGAGCGCTGTGGGGCGGCGCTCGCGCGAAGGGACAAGGACATCAAGGCGGATGTAGTGGCGGGAGTGCCGGATAGCGGGACAAGCCACGCGATCGGTTACGCGATAGAAAGCGGGAAGCCGTTTCGTCGCCCGCTGGTCAAGTATACGCCTGGATATGGCCGGAGCTATACACCTCCCAACCAGGAACAACGGGATCTGATCGCAAGGATGAAACTGGTTCCGATCCGTGAGGTTATTAATGGTAACCGAATTGTGCTCTGTGACGACTCGATTGTCCGTGGAACTCAGCTTAAGAATTTCACGATCAATAAACTGTGGGACTCGGGCGCGAAAGAAATCCACGTCAGGCCGGCTTGTCCGCCGATCATGTTTCCCTGCAAGTTCTGTCTTTCGACGCGGAGCACTCACGAGCTTGTCGCCCGCAGGGCCATCCGCAATATCGAGGGATGTGATGTCGAGGATGTTTCTGAGTATGTGAATTCTGACAGTTCCAGGTACAAGAAAATGGTGGATTGGATCACGCGCGACCTCGGGGTCACGACTCTCCGCTATCAAACGGTTGAGGATATGGTGAAAGCGATTGGTCTTC
Source organism: Candidatus Omnitrophica bacterium UBA1443 (assembly GCA_002329545.1). Taxonomy (GTDB): domain Bacteria; phylum Omnitrophota; class Omnitrophia; order Omnitrophales; family Aquincolibacteriaceae; genus UBA1443. The sequence goes on along the minus strand of DCTJ01000062.1, from coordinate 1,433 downwards.
CCAGGGAAAAACTTTGCCTTTACTGCTGGACCGGGGAGTGTCCCAATAAATGTCAGGGGTCCAAAAGTAAGTGCGAAAATAACAGTTTGTAAATCCGGCAAAGACCATGAGACAACTTTCACCGACGGGAATGAAAGTTGTGACCGCGATTTTTGGATTTTTGCCAGCGTGGATTTATAATCGGTTTTTTCCCCAAGGGCAAAGGGGACTCGAACTTTGTTCTTGCGCTCTCTAAATTTTCGAAAAAATAAGCCTCATGGAAGGTGATTTTGTCCCCGTGAAAAAGTTATGAGATGCTATATTTTGAAAGCGATAGAGAAGTGATCGCTTAACACGATAAAAGAAGTCGTTTGTGTAGTAGAGTTTTAAAACTGCAAATAATTCTCCCCACCCTTGTAATTACAAAAAGTGTCAGTTATATTTTCCAAGACTTTTGTAAAAATCAAAGTAAGTCCAGGCTATTATTTTTTTTAGTCAGATAACTCATTCCTCCGGAAGAAAGGTGTCGCTAAATGTCCAAGAAAATCAATCAAGGATTAAGTACCAGTCATACGCCTTTTCATCAAGGTAAGTCACTCATATCGGTGGTGACGCTTGTTGCCTTTATTACGACGACAATCTGGAATCCTGGGGTGTCTTTTGCCATGACGCCTTTGCCAGCGTCCGAGGTTAACCTTCCGTATCAGGCCAGCATTGATTCGACTTTTAAATTTTTTATACCGAAAGATCTCGGAAAAGTCGAAAGCATGGATTTCGGGCAAGGCCCTGGCATTGTCCATATTCAGACGGCGCACGGACATTACGAAGCCCAGCAGAAGATTCGAAAAATTCTTCACCATCTCGATAAAAATTACGGCATTCGTACGTTACTCGTGGAAGGAAGCGCTTTTAAACTCCGGCCTGAAATATTAAATTTTTTTCCGGAAGATCCCAAGCGTACGATGAAAGTGGCGGATCGGCTTGCCCAGCAGGCCCTTGTGAAAGGACCGGAACTTTATCTGCTCGATCGAATTGGAGCCGCGGAAGCCGGGGATCGTGTCCTTCGGCCGGCGGAGGCGTATGGCATCGAAGATGCCAGGATCTACCGGGAGAACGGGGAGGCCTTTGTTCGGGTTCTCACACAGAAACAGAAGACGGAACAATTCTTGCGTGATATGGACGAAGGAATTACCCTGCTTTCTGCGCCGCATTTGAGCGACTCCCTTCGGCGGTTTATCCGTACCCAGGAGTCTTTTGAAAAAAGATTGATGAGCGTGGACGCCTGGTTTTCTTACCTCAGGGACGAAACGCGGAAAAATCTCCTGCTTGATCTTGGCCACCCGGCGAACCAGATTGAGTGGCCCATGATGGTTCGCCTTTTCAAAATCAGGGAACTTCAGAAAAATCTGGATCTGCAGCAATTTGGGAAAGAACGGGAAAAATTGCTGCAGATC
>DCTJ01000082.1 GCA_002329545.1 Candidatus Omnitrophica bacterium UBA1443 | reverse complement strand
ACATTATCATTTTGGGATTACAGGATTATTATTTATGAGGCCTTGAGTTCCGTAGCCTGGGCAATAATCCCTCAACGTATAGAGCGTTCGCTATCGGGGCGGCTTGGTCAGATTTTCGGGAGACAGCACTTGCGTCAACTGTTTTTCGGTCATAAACCCTTTCGCGATCACCACTTGACGAAGAGTTCGCCCGGACCGCATAGCTTCTTTGACGCATTCGGCAGCTTTGGAATAGCCAATATAGGGGTTCAGAGCGGCCGCGACGCCAAAGCTGTTTTCGGCGTAATACCGGCACTTTTCCCGATTGGCCTTGATGCCGTCCACGCACTTTGTCCGCAAAACCGACAGGCAATTTTTCAGAATTTCAAAAGACTGCATCAGATTGTGGATAATCACCGGCCGCATGACGTTCAATTCGCATTCCCCGCTCGCGGCGGCAAAAGCGATCGAAACATCGTTCCCGATCACCTGGTATCCGACCTGGGCTGCCACTTCCGGCATCACGGGATTCACCTTGCCGGGCNNGGCTGAAGCGCGAGAAGAAAAATTTCTCCAAACCCCGTGTTTGGCCCCGAACTGAGCAACCGGAGATCATTCGCGATCTGGACAAGCGACAAGGCATAATCACGAAGCGCGCCGGAGACCGCCGCGAAATCCGCGTCGTTTTGCATCACGCTAAAAAGATTGGGCGAGCTTTTTAACCTGAATCCGGTGATCTTCCGAAGGTTCGCGATAACCCGGGCGCGATAACGAAGTGACGTATTCAGTCCGGTCCCCACCGCGGAGCCGCCGATCCCGAGTTCAAGCAGGCCGGCCGTCATCAGCACCACCCGCCCCCGGGCTTTTTGAAGCTGATGCGCCCAGCCGCCAAATACCTGGCCAAGAGTCACGGGCGCCGCGTCCTGCAAATGAGTTCTCCCCGCCTTTACCACATCCCGGAATTCCCGGGCTTTTTTCAGAAGAGACTTTTCCAGAGCCACCGATTCCTGCCAAAATTCCGCGGAAATCCTGAGCGCGGAGAGCCGGAGCGCCGTGGGGATCACGTCGTTCGTGGATTGTCCCATGTTCACGTGGTCATGAGAATGAAGAAACCCGTGATCGCCTTTTTTCTTTCCGAGAATTTCGAGCGCGCGATTGGCAATGACTTCGTTCATGTTCATGTGCGTGGAAACCCCCGCCCCGGACTGAAGGACATCGGTGACAAATTCCTGTCTGAATTTTCCCGAGATGACCTCGTCGCAGGCCCGGACGATGGCCCTTCCCTTCCTCGGGTCAAGCCGCCTGAGCGTCATGTTCGCCTGGGCGCACGCTTTTTTGACCGTCGCAAGGGCCCAGATAAAATCGCCGTGGAACCGCTCCCCCGAAATCGGAAAGTTTTCAACCGCGCGGACGGTTTCGACACCGTAATAAGCCGCCGCGGGAACGGCCTTGCTCCCCAACGAATCTTTTTCCAGACGCATTTTCACCTTTTTCATGATTCTGCCTCCAACGTCGTTTTTCCGTAATGGGTCGCCGTCGCGATCCTGACCGCTTCCGGCGTGCAAAGCACCGTATGAATCGAGTCCATTTTCGCGAGCGAGGCAATCTCATCCCGCGGAATGACCGCCGTCGGATCCCCGATCCCGATCACAAGCGTTCTCCCCCGGATTTCGATCGGAATGATGCCGTATTTTTGAGCGATGCTTTGTGGCACCCGGTGGATCGCGGCCTCATCAATATGGGTACGGGAAAGATCCGCGAAAGGCATCGCGTGCCGTTCCGCGAGCGCCTTGTAGAGAAGAAAGCGCGGAATCCGTTGTTTGCGCACCAAAATCTCCCCCACGGACTCACGCGTAAGTTTCTGCTCACTCAACGCCTCATTCAGTTGCTCCCAATCGATCAGCCTTTTTTGTATCAGGATTTCACCGATATGCCAGTTCGCCATAAGTTCTTTTGGTTACCGTGCCTTGTTTACCGTGGAAGACCGAGATGAGTATAAATTTCCCGGGTGGCACACGATTGATTTAAAGTGTAAAAATGAAGTCCCGGAGCGCCTTCCGCGAGAAGCTCCCGGCACTGCCGGATCGCGTAATCAATACCGAACCGGAGAATCGAGGACTGGTCGTCTCCAAACTTTTCGATAGCTTCCCTGATTTCAAGTGGAATTTTCGCCCCGCACATCCTTGAAAATTTTTCAATCTGGGGCCCGTAGGTCACGGGCATGATCCCGGGAACTATCGGGATTCTGATCCCCGCCTTTCGCGCCCGTTCAACAAACCGGAAATAATCCCGGTTATTGAAAAAAAGCTGTGTGTTGATCACGTCCGCCCCGGAGTCCACCTTGATCTTGAGATGTTCGAGATCTTTCCCCAGGTCGCGGCATTCGGGATGTCCTTCGGGATAACCAGCCACCACCAGATCAAAGGCCCGGCCGTAAACACGGTGGGAGCGGATAAAACTGACCAGCTCCGAGGCATAACGGAATCCGTCTGGAGCGGGCCGAAATTCCGTTTCCCCCTGCGGCGGATCCCCCCGAAGCGCAACAATGTTTTCGATATGGGCCTCCGCAAGCTTGCCGAGGATCCCCGCGATCTCATCGCGGGAATGCGCCACGCAGGTCAAATGGGCCGCCGTCTCGATACCGATCCGGTTCTGAATTTCCGTCACTACTCGGAGCGTGTTGGCCTGGGTGTTTCCCATCGCGCCGTAAGTAACGGACACAAAAGAAGGCTTCAGTTCCTTGAGCTCGGCGACTGAAGCATAAAGCTTCTGTTCCCCTTCAGGAGTTTTGGGCGGAAAAAACTCGAAGGAAATCGCCGGCCGACCTGTCTGATAAAAAGAAGAAATTCTCATAGGAAGAGGATTTTACCGCAGGAATCCGGATATTCTTAGGAAATTTGTAAAAATTTTTTCGGCGCTCGACTCAAGTCCGGCGCGAACTCTGGAAAAATCATTCCGGATCCGGCGCATCACGCCTCGTAAATTTTTTCAAGAATCTCATCAACTGTTTTTGCGTCTTCGGGGAATACCGCGATGCTCGAGTGTATTTTGATACGCGATTTCCCCCAAGTCTTTGAAAGATAATCTTCAAGAATCTGATAGAGACGCCCTAGGACAATATAGGCATTCTCCCTTTTGGTATCGGGTAACAACACCAGGATCGCCTTCGTGTCCTTGATCGCGAGGTCCGCCGCACGCCGCAAATTTTCATTGATCATGGCTTCCATTTTCAAAATAGCGTCCCGAAGCGACAACTCCCCCAGTTTTGATTTCAGCGCTTCAAAATCCACCAGGTCAAAAACAATCAGGGAAAGCGTCCCTCCTTCTTCGACACATCGCCCGAGAGCCAAGTTGATTTGCTCCCGGAAANNAAACTTCCCGAGAAGTGTACCTGGGGAAAAGTAGGGTCACGGTAGTCCCCTGAAGAGGACAACTGTCGATCGTAATACTTCCGTGGTGAAGTTCGACCAGTTTTTTACAAATGAGTAATCCCAGTCCCGTCCCCTTGATTCCGGAACCTTCCAGGCGTTGAAACTGGCGGAATTTCTCAAATACTCTGGGGAGATCTTCGCCTGAAATTCCCCTTCCGGTATCCGACACCTTGCATTCCACGAATCCTTCTGTCTCGCGAATGGAAACCTTGACCCACCCCTTAGTCGTAAATTTGATCGCGTTACTTATGAGATTGGTCAGGATCTGGATAAATTTATCACGGTCCAGATAGACTTCCACCCGCTCCACGGAAGTCTCCATCTGGAGGTCAATCCCTTTGGCGGCGGCAATTCCTTCGAAATTCCGGATCACCTCACGAACTATTTCCGGCATATTGCAAGGGGCCCGGCGGAGCTGAACCTTGCCGGATTCAAGTCTGGAGGCATCCAGGAGATCATTGATGATCCTCGACAAGCGGTCAATCCCGTGGAGAATCATGGTCAGAATCTCTTTTTGGGCGGGCACAATGTCACCTGCCAGACCGTCATAGATCTGGGAGGCCCCTTCACGGATCACGGTCAGCGGAGTTCTCAGTTCATGCGAAACCGTTCCGATCAATTCATCCCTGAGTTCTTCATACTGTTTTTGCTTTGTGATCTCGTGAAAAATTCCGCGTATTAAAACCTTCCCGTCTCCGGAGGGAACAGGGGCCAGGTTCCCTTCAACAAGGATCTCCCGGACAGATCGCGTGATCAGAGTTATGGAGACTGTCCGGAGAGATTCCCCGTTCAGGGCCTCAGCAACCGCTTTCCGGAACTCATCGTGCTGTCGGGGATGAATCACGCTATAAACCGAGTCCGGCAAAATGTCTTCCGGACATTCGAGAGTCTCGCGCCAGGAAGGATTCACCNNGAAGCTGTCCTTCGGGGGTAAATATCTGTATCAGGTCGTAAGAGTTTTCAAAAAGGTCGGCAACCTTGAGGGCGCGTTCCTGCCCGGGTCGGGCTTCCCCGGAGTGATTAGATTGGCTGGCCATGGATACTCCTTATTCCCTCAAAGATTTTTTGGGGGCATTGAACTCCAAACAGCGTTGTGTTTTTTCTTTTTTAAAAAAGGACTCACACAATCAGAGGCTCGGGCAGAGGAATGATAAACCGAACGCCTTTTTCTTTCAAAAATTCTATTTTTTTTATGATTTCGGGCGCAAAGTTCCAGGCAAAGATGAGAACGTAATGAGCCGGCGACGCATGGAGGTGTGAACTCGGAACAATCGGAATTCCGGAACCCGGCACCAACCTCCCCTGTTTCAGGGGATTGTCGTCCACGATATAGTCAATCGTCGCCGGAGTAAGGCCGCAAAAATTGATGATCGTCGTCGCCTTCGCAGGGGCGCCATAACCGCAAACGGTTTTTCCGCTTCGTTTGATGTCCGACAGCATGTCATTGAGTTTTGATCGAAACGCAAGGACCCGCTTCGAAAAATCGTGGTAGATCCCGTCCCCGAGACAACCCTTCTCCGATTCAGCCGCAAGGTAATCCCCCACAACCTTTTCCCGCGTCCTCGGCCCGCCTTTCTTTTGCATAAAAACACGAAGTGATCCCCCGTGCGTGTCGACAGCTTTAATGTCAAAAAACTCCATCCCGAACCTCTCCGCAAAACGATGAAGCGCCGTCACGCCGATATAACAAACATGTTCATGGTAGACCATGTCAAAATACATTTTTTCGAGCATGGTAACAAGGTAGGCGAATTCGATGACAAAAAAGCCATCATCCGCGATCAATTCGCGGACATTGCGGATCACGGACTGGATGTCGTCAATATGGGCGAAAACATTATTCGCGCTCACAACCTGGGCTTTACCAAAGCGGGCCGTGATTTCCCTGACCGTCTCCAGATCAAAATAGCGGTTCAGCGTCACAATACCCCGCTGGTTGGCATCCGCCGCGAGGTTTTTCGCGGGTTCCACGCCGACCCCTTTCAGGCCACATTTTTCGTAGCAAGAAACCAGAAGGCCGTCATTGCTGCCAATGTCCACCGCAAGCGCGTTTTTTTTGGATCCGATTCGCGATTTCACATCCTCGGCATATTCCGCGAAGTGCGTGCGAAACGTCCGGGTGGTCGAACTCACGTAGAGATATTCATCAAACATCAGGTTCGCGGGAACGGAATGGGTCAGTTGAACCAGGGCGCAAGCCGGACATTTGACGAGAGAAAGAGGACAACGAAATTCAGGCTTCCCGGCGTCATCCTTGCGCGGGAGGTTGTTGGCAAGCGGTTGCAGGCCAAGATCCAGAAAGGCGCTCCCCAGCGGGGTATCACAGTACCGGCACGTTTTTCGCTGATACAGGTTATGTTCCATAGTCTCTACGCCGCCGGTGGAGGATAAATGCCGGTAATCTTTCCGTGACGGATAACGATATGTCCGCCGGAAAGCACTTCGATCTCTCCCCGGATAACCCGATTCGTCACTTCCGCGACAAAACCGGCCTCCTGCTGGCGATCCGAGTCCTCTCGTCCGAAAAGATCCGCGCGCATTTTGGTATTCATTCCTCCGGGACAAACAGTCACGCATTTGAGATTGCCATCGTTTTCTTTTGCGATCGCCTGCGAAAGGGCAAGCACTCCAAACTTGACGGCGGAGTACGGAAAAAGTCTCGGTACCGCGCGCGTACCCGCCATGGAAGAAATATTGACAATAAGCGGCCGGGCCACGGTTTTCATAATCGGAATGAAATACTTGCACATCAAAAACGCGGAAACAAGATTTTGCCGATAATGTTTTGTGAGATCCCTTACCGAAGTTTCCTCGACACGCATAAGCCGCCCGCAGTAGCCGGCGTTATTAATCAAAATATCCACCCGGGGCGCGGTTCTTTTGATTTTTCGAACCAGCGACACAACAGCGTTCTCGGACGCGACGTCGCATTGCATAAGTCGGAATTTTCGGGAAGGTTCGAAAAGACGTGCCGCGGCCCAGTATTTCCGGGTTCGGCTGATCCCGAAAACGGTATCTCCGGCCGTGATAAACTTTTTTGCCAGTTCAAGTCCCAGTCCGCGGCTGGCGCCGGTAATAACAACTGTTTTTTTCATGGTGGAGTTTATCGGGTTTTTAATTCTTTGTTGAGGTACCCGTCGATCACGGCGAAGGCGATGGTGTCTTCTTCATACTTTCCCTCTTCGCGCATCCGTGTGGTTAACGAGAGAAAAACGGAATCTTCCGTGAATTTCTGCGCGTGAGCGACCATCGGTGGTGTTTTAACGATGTCACCAGCCTTCACCTTCAGCACCTGCTTCCTAGAGGGATCTTCAACCGGACAGCAGTGGGTTTCATAAGCCCCGCTGATCAGGTACATATACTGGATGTCTTTTTTATGATAATGGTTTGCCCGGACGGACCCTTTTTTTGAGGTGATGTAGGCAACGTGACCGATATTCCCCTCAAAAATGTTGAAGATTTCTCCGCGGGCATCGACAAACGCGGGGGCAATATGTTTGATGGTTTCTAATTCCATGACAGGTTCCTTTCTTTCTTGGATTAACTTCAGCGGAGCAACGTCTTACGGGAAACGTGGAACAAAACCCTTGGTCCAAAAAACATTCTCTTTCCCCCGTTGCCCGGTATTTTTAAAACTCCTGAAACCAGGCTATCGTACGTTTCAACCCCTCCTCAAGGCCGTACCGGGGCTTATAACCGGTCACCGTGGAAAGTTTGGTAATGTCAGGGCAACGGCGTTTTGGGTCACTCTTGGCATAGACCGCGTGGGGTGGATCGATATTCACGATTTCCACCGGATACGGCATAGCTTTTTGGACGTAATGCGCCAGTTCCTGAATTGAGATTTCGGGCTCAGGGTTTCCCAGGTTGAAAGCTTCACCGTTGGCCTCGCTGAAGAGGACACGGAAAAGCGCCTCAACCCCGTCATTGATGTAACAAAAAGACCGCGTGTTCCGACCATCCCCGTGAATCGGCAACGGTTGCTTGCGCAGTGCATGCTCAATAAAATTGGGTAGCACACGATAATCGTCCGGACGGATTCCCGGCCCGTAAACGTTAAAAGGGCGTACCATTTTCACCGGCGTCTCGTAAACATTCCAAAAAGCCGAGCACATGGTTTCACCGTACCGTTTCGATTCGTCATAGCAGGCCCGAGGCCCGATAACCGCCACGTTACCGCGATATTCCTCCCGGGTCGGGACATGCCGGCTGTCCGGATCCCCGTAAACTTCACTCGAACTCGTAAAAAGAAAACTTTTCACTTTTTTTTCGCGGGCGAGCTCAAGCATATTCCGGGTCCCTATCGTTCCCACGTCCATGGTTTCAATCGGATACTTGGTGTAATAGACCGGTGAGGCAATCCCCGCGGCGTGAATAATGTAATCCACTTTTTCATCCAATTTCACCGGCTCAATGACATTTTGCCGACGGAAAACAATGTGGTCGTCCGAAATGATTTGCTGTTCATAGCCCGTGATGAAATTATCAAGAAGGATTGCCTTGAGCTTTTTGTTGTGGAGATGGTGCTGGTTCATATGACGCAAGAGAAGCGTAATGTAATTCCCGAGAAATCCCCCCGCCCCGGTCACAAGGAAAGTACTGTTCTCGAAATGCTTATGATAGGACTTCAGGTTTTTTGCCAGCTGTGTGATATCTTCCTGGATAATTCCGGACTCATAAAGACGCTTTTTCGATTTATCGGTCACCGCATCCACCTCTCTCGGATCATCGTCACCATTTATTCGACTGGTTACCGCCGGGGAAACCCACGCAGTTTCTTGCCTCAGAAAAGAGTTGTGATTATAGCCTAAATCGTGTAGAAGAACGAAATAAAATTATGCGGCACATCCAGCAAATCATCGAATATTTTCTCCGAAAGAAGTGGCTCGGAATTCTTCTCATCACTCTCCTTGTGTCGGGAGTCGGCGTTTCCACCATTTACCGCGGAGCATTCAGCCAGAAACAAAGAACGGATCTCGCCGTTTTTTTCAAAGCGGCGGAGATGGTGCATGAAGGACGGGCAGAACATATCTACGGGATCGAAACCCGGCGGCACTGGCATTACGTCTATACGCCCCTACTCGCGATTTTGCTCGCGCCCGCGGTGGGACTCCCGTTCGTCATTCCCGTCACAATCCATTACGTCATGTCGCTGGCGGGTCTTGGAATCATTTTCTTTCTCTCGCGACATTTTACGTCCGACAAAAAGAACGCGGTCTGGCAAATCGTTCTTTCAGCCCTCCTTTGCATTCCCGTTTTTCTGGACACTCTGACCCGTGGGCAACTCGGCATTCTCATGCTTTTTTTTCAGGCAGTGATCTTTTTTTCTTATTTGAAAAATCATAAAATTTTGGCCGGATTTCTGCTGGCACTCGCGGTCAGCCTCAAGACCAGCCCGCTTGCCGTCCTTTTTGTTTATTTCCTGTTCCGCAAGGAATGGTCCCTTCTGCTGAGCGCCGCTTGCGGGCTCGTTTTTTTCATATTTCTTTATCCGTCCGTCATAATCGGGTTTGAAGAGAACTGGGAACTGCTGACTATCTGGCACGGTCTCATGAAGGAAGGATCATCGATTAACGCGTATAAAAATTATTTATGGTCAGAACTCTTCACGCCTTTCGCGGCCGACAATCAGTCTTTTTACGCGGTCCTGACCCGCTTTTGCTGGCGGGGAGAATCGGATTTTATCGCCAATCCTTCCCATGGGGTGCGGTGGATCTCTCTANNAGGTGGATCTCTCTATCAATGGGGATCATCTCCGTCCTCCTGCTTTTCATAAAACACACGCGTCCGGCGCCAAAATCCAGAGAGGATGTATCGATCGAGGACAAGTTGGTCGAATTTTCACTTTATCCCGTAGCCATGCTCCTTTTTTCTCCCGTCACTCAAATCCATCATTACGTTTCTCTCTACTTCATGTTCCTTGCCGCTTTTTTTCTTTGGAACCGAAAAAAAACATGGCTTCCGCTCGCCGGAGTCTTCTGCTCCGCGTCTTTGTTTCTTCTGGCTCTGGTGATCGAACCTCTTGCCTACTTGGGATTTCCAATGTGGGGTGCTTTTATTTTGTGGGGAATTCTTTTGTTCTGTCCGACTCCCTCCGCGAAGAGTTCAGGCGGAGCGTAAATCGTTTTTTCCAAATCTGAAATGCGGTGAGTCGCCCCATTCGTTATATCCGGGTTCAGCTCCCGTGGCGCGAATCCTCCGGTCAAGACCGTGAGAACACTGGCAGGCATCTTCATCCAGGTAAGGCTTGCCCGCGTAAAGCTGGTACTTCGCGCGATATTTCACCGGCGTGATATTCGGCATGATGATATTAGCGCCGGCCAGAATTCCCCGTTCCCGGCCTTCGTCATCGATCGCCTGAAGCGCCGTCGCCGCTACCATATTTACATTTTTAAGATGAAGCCGGGTGAGCGCGGTCATCACCAGTCCAAGCCGCAACTGATCTTCCGCGTCATACCTGAAACCACTCAATCCCGAAGGTCGGTTCTCCATGCTGACGTCAGCCTCCGGCATGAGCTCGGACTGCCTCGCCAGCGGGGCATCGGCATGCGGGATATAAGGCCCCATCCCGATCATATCGATGTCTTCCCTTTCAAAAAAGAAAATATCGTTCACAAGATCCTCGCGGGTCTGGCCCGGCAACCCGATCATCACGCCGGTACCCGTCTGGTAACCAATTCGCTTCAGCGCGCGAAGGCAATCGAGTCTTTCGCCAAATGAATGATTACCGGGATGGATTTTCTGATACAGTTCGGGGTGACTGGTTTCGATCCNNCGATGAGCGCCCGCTTTAAACCACCTTTCGTAAGTTTCGGACGTCTGCTCACCAAGAGAAAGCGTAATCCCGAGCCGTCCATCACTCAACGCTTTCATCCCGCGAACCACCTCTTCGATGAAAACAGCGTAGTCCTCTCCCCGGCGTTCTCCGGCCTGCAAGACGACGGAACCGTAATTCATTTCAAACGCCTGACGGGCACAGGTCAAAATTTCTTCCGGCGTCATGGAATACCGCGCTAGGTTTGGATTCCCGCCACGAATTCCGCAGTAGTAGCAATTTTTTGAGCACACGTTGCTCAGCTCAATCAGCCCACGAAAATAGACTTTCGTCCCCACGTGTTCGATCGCGCACGCGCGGGCCTTTTTAAACAGCCCGTCAAGCTGATCCGGATCCTTCTCATCAAGCCAGTGGAGCATTTCCTTTTTTTTCATAAACAATCGAAGACGCGACGGGCTGGCGCACGGCCCCCGAAAAGCCCGCTACTCCCGGGGCCCTGTGTACCGCGTTAAAGGAACAGGTCCCTTTCTCCGTTTCTGATACGTTCAAGAAATTCGTAAAAAATTTTAAACCCGTTCGGGTTTTTCTCCCGGATTTCGTTAATTTCTTTTTCCATGACCTTCATGCCGATTTCACGAGTTTCGGGAGACGCAAAATCATCCAACCATTCCTGAAAAGTAAGAACCGCATTCAACTTGCAGAATTTTCCCTCCCTGCCACTTCTGAGCAGTTCCATAATGCACTTGCCCGTACGCCCACAGCGGTATCCGGCCGTGCAAAACGACGTGATAAATCCCGTCTTCGCGAAATCCCGGACCAGTTCATCCAGGCTCCGCGTATCACCGAGTATAAACTGCTGGCGGTCTTCCTGCTGGATTCCGTCATCCTCGCTGTAGCTCCCGATACCAAGTTTCGACGACGCGTCCATTTGCGTAATGCCGTGATAGATCGCCTCACGCCGTATGTCTGCCGTTTCCCTCGCTGTGACGATCATGCCGGTATAAGGGATCGCGAGACGGATCAGCATGATCACCTTAAGAAAATCTTGATCAGAAACCCGGTACGGCGACTGAAAAACATAAGGGGCGTTTAGCGCCGGTTCCAGTCGGGGAAAGGAAACCGTATGCGGTCCAATCCCCATTTTCGACTCAAGATCAATCGCATGATGAAGTAACGCCATCACTTCAAACCGCCAGTCATAAAGGCCAAAGAGGACTCCAATTCCAACATCGTCAATCCCCGTCTCAGGCTCCATGGCCCGATGCATGGCATAAAGCCGCCACTGATAATCCGACTTCAGAGTACCCTTCGGGTGAAGCCGGGCGTAGGTCTCATGATGATACGTTTCCTGGAACACCTGATAGGTCCCGAGGCCCACATCATGCAACAATTTCAACTCCTCGACGGGCATTGGCGCGGCGTTGACGTTAATCCGGCGGATATTTCCATGCCCTTTTCCAAGCGGCACCTTCACGTCATAAATCGTTCTCATACTTTCGGCGATGTAATCAACTCCGGTCAGGGGATGCTCGCCGTAAACTGCGATGATTCGTTTATGCCCGATGCTGCCCGCCAGAGATTCCGTTTCCCGGCGTATTTCTTCCATTGAGAGGACACGTCTCCTAGCGGTCTCATTTTCACGCTTGAAACCGCAATAAGCGCAATTATTCACGCAGTAACTGCCCATATAAAGTGGCGCGAAAGTCACGATCCTGCTGTCATAGACCTTCAATTTGATCTTGAGAGCCGTTTCCCGCATTTCGCGGATCATCTCAGGATCACGAACCTGGATCAGCTCGGCCAATTCGGCCGGGGTCAGGGTCTGCACCTCCAGGGATTTGGCCAAAATCTCACGCGCCCGCTCCTTCGAGGGTTCCCGGGCCGAATTGATCTCATCCCAGATTTTCTCATCCTGAATAAAATCCCGGCCCCCTTCAAGATACTTGTCGATCTGATCACGTTTGATTCTGTTCGCAATCCATGCCGTTGCCGAACTCATGATAGCCTCCGTTTTAAGACCTCTCCTTTGNNATGACGCAGAGGTAATTGCTTTCGCATATCTTCATAAGCTTTCAGAGCTTCAGGAAACGGTTCAATAACCCTCCCGAGGACACCCCGAAGATAAGAAATACAAAGTCCGTAATTGGTGATCGGAACTCCCGCCAGTTTCGCTCTCTGGATACGAACCAGGGTCTCACGTCGCGTCAGCATGCAAGAACCGCATTGAATAACAAGCTGGTACTTCCGGACATCCGACGGAAAATCCCTTCCTGAAGTGACATCGATATGGATATCATGCCCAAGATGTTTCTTGAGCCAGGCCGGAATTTTGACGCGCCCGATATCGTCTCCGATCGCGTGGTGACTGCAAGATTCAGCGATCAAGACTCTATCCCCAGGCTTGAGGCGATCCACCGCCAAAGCGCCTCGCGTCATTTCCACAATGTCCGCCTTGAGCCTCGAGAGCAAAATCGAAAAGGTCGTGCATTTCACTTTCTCGGGGGTCCCAGTCACCATTTGTTCAACCACCTGGGAATCACAAACAACAAGGTCCGGAAGCCCGGCAAGTTTTGAAAGCGCCTGTCGATATTCACTTTCCTTGACGACCAGCGTCATACAATGATGATCCAGCGCGTCGCGGATCGCCTGCGCCTGGGGCAAAATAATCCTTCCCTTCGGGGCTACGGCATCAATCGGAACGATGAGAACCGCAAGACCTCCCCGCGGCATCAAATCTCCGAGAAGCGACGGCGCCGAAAGGTATTCGTCCGGACAGACCTCAAGAAGAAAACGTTTAAGTTCGGTCACCTGCGCGTCACGCTTCGAAAGATCCGTGCTTGTAGAGATAAGGAAGCGGGACGTTTTTTCACGAACACGCGTCAGAAATTCGGCGGACGGAGGGGTAACGTCAGACTTGTTAATCACCACGATCAATGGACTCTTTCGAGATTCTGCTTCACGAACCACTTCATCTTCAAAAGGCGTCCACACACCCGACTCTAGGACAAGTAGCGTCACATCCGAGCGGTCAAAAACCTTCCGGGTCCTTCGGAGCCGGTCCGTTCCGAGCGAAGACGTATCATCCATTCCCCCGGTGTCCAAAAACACCACCGGCCCAACAGGCAAAAACTCCATGGCTTTCTCGACCACGTCCGTGGTAGTTCCGGGCAAAGGAGAAGTGATGGCAACGTCCTGTCCCGCGACCATGTTGAGAAAACTGGACTTCCCCACGTTGGTACGTCCAAAAATCCCGATCTGCAATCTCAAACTCTTCGGCGTATCCTGCATCTTTTCCTTCCTGGTATTCAAACTGAATACGGGAGATGCCTCCAAAATCCGGCGTATCGGATCAAATTTACCCGTGTTTCTCTCACCCTAACTGGGCGACTGCTTGGTAAGCCCTGACTTTACGGTAACTCCGTCAAGGGCACCCAGCCTTCCCGTAAGAGCGCCAAGCTCATCGGTGGTCGCGTCGACAATCAGTGTAATCACCGAACAGCCTCTTTCCCTGTAAGGTAACCCAACCCTTGCCACGATGATTTCAGCGTGTTCCGAAAGGATCTCATTAACCGCGTGAGCGGCCTTTTTCCTGTCTTCAATGATGATCCCGACAAATCCCACCCGCTTTGACATTTTTTCCTCCTCTTCTGAAAAAAAATAACCCCAGCGGAACCTTTCTGAAGGAACAACCGGGGTTATGACAAACTTTGATTTTCCCCTCGTCGTCAGCCCGCAAGGGCCTCCTCTTCAGGAACTTGTTTTCAGTATCTTACGTACCCACAGACAAATGCTTTTATTCGCGCTTCGCGCCCGCTTACAACTTACCTTCGATAGACCGGAAGGGGCTGATATTTCGTATGAAGCAAATGGTGCGCCTTCTCGCTGAGTGGTTTGCCGAGAAATTCTTCGTAGAGCTTCTGCACGTACGGATTTTCATGCGAGCAACGCACTGTCTGGGCTTCATCATCGGTGTACAATCCCTTCGCGCGCGCGATCCGGAGTTCATCCGTCACACCGTAAGGCTGTCCTCCGCCTCCCACGCAACCACCGGGGCACGCCATAACCTCCACGAAATGATAAGGTAACGGCTTACCTTCCTTCTGGGCCTGACGGATTTGGTTCAGGACAAACTCAACGTTGACAAGACCGTGCGCGACCGCGATCTTCACTTCCGTCCCTTTAATATCAACGGAAGTTTCCTTAACACCCTTCAGACCGCGCACATTTTCAAACTCGACCTTGGCAAGTTTTTCTCCGGTCACAAACGAATACGCCGTCCGAAGCGCCGCCTCCATGACACCGCCCGTCGCGCCAAAAATCGTACCCGCGCCGCTATAATCCCCGAGGATATGATCGCATTCTTCATCCGGCAAATTGACAAAATCAATGCCGGCCTGCTTGATCATTCGCGCGAGCTCACGGGTCGTGAGCACCACATCCACGTCCTGGTATCCCGACACCGACATATCCGCGCTACGGGAAATTTCGAATTTTTTAGCCGTACAAGGCATGATGGACACTACCTTCAACTTCGCGGGATCCAGATTGTTCTTTTGCGCGTAATACGTCTTGATCAACGCTCCCATCATTTCGTGAGGTGATTTCGCGGACGAAAAATGAGGGATCATGTCCGAATGAAATTTTTCCATAAAATCAACCCAGGAAGGACAACAGCTCGTGATGAGCGGAAGCGGCCCTTTCTTGTGAACGAATCGCTCAATAAATTCCGACGCTTCTTCCATAATCGTCACGTCAGCGCTGAAATTCGTATCAAAAACCGCCTTGAAACCCATGCGCCGGAGCGCGGCATAGATCTTTTTCGTCACATTAGTTCCAAACGGAAAACCAAAAGCTTCCCCAAGCGCGACACGAACCGCCGGAGCGATTTGAACAACGCAATACTGTTCCGGATCACGCAGGGCGCGCCAAGCAAGAACGGTATCATCCTTCTCAAAAATAGCACCCGTCGGGCAGTGAGCCGCGCACTGTCCACAGCGCACACAGGGAGAATCCGAAAGGCTGATATCCCCCGCGGGCGCCATCCGCGTATTGAATCCCCGATGCAGAAAGGTTAAAGCCCAGACATCCTGGACATTTTGGCAGACATCGACACACCTTCCGCAGTTAATACACTTGCGCGGATCCAGCACGATGTTTCCGGTTGAATCATCCTTCGGAATGTCACGCACGATCTTTTCAAAATACTCCTCCCGAATTCCGAAATCTGCCACCAGGGTCTGCAACTCACAATTATTGTTTCGTCCGCAACTGAGGCACTCATTCGGGTGACTGGACAAAAAAAGCTCGATTACAGTCCGCCGGATCGCGACAATCTCGGGGTCGTGAGTAATGATGTCCATGCCTTCTTCGATCGGTGTGCAACAGGCGCGAAGCATTTTTTTCGAACCTTTGACCCGGACAAGGCAAATACCGCAGGCGGCCGAGGCGTGAAGATAAGAGTCCGGGTGTTTGCAAAGCGTCGGAATTTTGATCTGGACCTTCTTGGCAGCGTCGAGAATCGTCGTCTGCGCGGGCACTTCCACCTGGATACCGTTAATCACTGCTTTAACCATATCAACTCCATCAAGTTCCTAATTAGATTTGAAATTTCAGATCAGCTTCGGCTTATGGCCTTGGGTTTACAAACCTCAAAACACTGTCCGCATCGAATGCACTTGGTCTGATCAATCAGGTAACCGCTTTCACGGCTCCCCGAAATCGCGCCCACAGGGCAAGCTTTAAAACACATTCCGCACTTCACACATTTGTCTTGGACAATCACAAACTGGAGCAGATTCGCGCACTTGCACGCCGGACATTTCCTTTCGTTCACGTGCGCATCGTATTCCGCGCGATAATAGTGCAAAGTAGACAACACCGGGTTGGGAGCCGTTTGACCAAGACCACATAGAGAGGCCTTCTGCATGGCGTGTGAGATTTGCTCAAGCCGGGCCAGATCCTCTTGCGTCCCCCGTCCATCCGTCACTTTCGTGAGAAGCTTCAACATCTGGGTACCGCCGATCCTGCAGGGTGCGCACTTCCCGCAAGATTCGTCAACGCAAAACCCGAGATAAAATTTCGCGATATCCACCATACAATCATCCTCGTCCATGACAATCATCCCACCTGAGCCCATGATTGATCCCATCTTCTGCAGGCTTTCATAGTCCACTTTTGTCCCAAAATATTCTTTCGGGATCACGCCGCCCGAGGGCCCGCCAGTCTGAATTGCCTTGACCTGCTTTCCGCGCATCGCGCCCCCGCAAATCCCGTACACAATGTCCTCAACCGTGGTTCCCATCGGCACTTCCACCAGTCCGGAGTTTCTAACCTTTCCCGTCACCGCGAAAACTTTAGTTCCCTTCGCCGTCTCGGTTCCGATCTTTGAAAACCAGTCCGCGCCCTTGTGGAGAATGACGGGGACATTGGCAAGAGTTTCCACGTTATTGATGCAGGTCGGCCGTCCCCATAATCCCTTGACTGACGGGAAGGGAGGTCTCGGACTCGGATAACCGCGCTTGCCTTCAATCGACGCGATCAACGCGGTCTCTTCACCGCACACAAACGCGCCGGCGCCAAGACGGATTTCCAGATCGAAGCTGAAGGAAGAACCAAGAATGTTATTCCCGAGAAGTCCGGTTTCATGACAACGCTTGATCGCTTTTTCAATTCTTTCGATCGCGACCGGATATTCCGCGCGAATGTAAAAGAGCCCCTTGGACGCGCCAATCGCGTAACCTCCAATGATCATTCCCTCAATCACCGAATACGGATCGCCCTCAAGGACTCCCCTATCCATATAAGCGCCCNNGATCACCCTCGTCACCGTTACAAACAATATACTTCTGGTCGCTCTGGGACTTGCGGGTAAATTCCCATTTCATGCCGGTTGGAAATCCGGCGCCACCTCGCCCACGGAGCCCGCTCGCTTTCATTTCCTGAATGACTTTCTCCGGCGTGTAACTTTCGAGGACCTTCGCAAGCGCGGCAAATCCGTCGTGAGCGATATAATCTTCCAAACTTTCAGGATCAACAACGCCACAATTTCGAAGAACAATTCTTAGCTGTTTCGAAACAGGCTTCACCAGTTTCGCCGAATAAGGCTTTCCCGTTTTGATGCTGTCCACGATCAGGGAAACATCGGATTCTTCGACCTGGGCATAAACAAAATTATCCGGAACTACGCGGACAACCACTCCCTGGTTATAAAGACCGATATCCGCGACACGGACAGGGATCACCTCATTTTCAAGGCCCTTTTCCCTGATCACGCCGAGAAAGAAACCGTAAAAGTCCCTGGTTCTATCCTTGCCCGCAGTTCCCGTATCCTTGATAAATACTGTCTTAGACATAGCGCTCCTGTTTTAACTAACCTTGAATGCCCATTACGTGATCGTTGACGAGCAGTTTGCCGCACACGTGATCTTCGATGATTTTAACGGCCGTTTCGCGATCCACCTTGCCGTAATGAACCCGGGGCAGCCCCTTGACGCAAACCTCAACGATCGGCTCCGCCGAGCACATCCCCACGCATCCGCATTTTTTGATTTCAATATCAGCATTATGTTTACGGGCTTCTTCGCGAAGCACGTTAAAGATTTCCTGGGCTCCCGCAGCAATCCCGCAACTTGAATAACCCACCTTGATCCAGTTTTTTTCAGCCTCCACGGCGTCCTGCTTTATTTTGGCCAAATCTTCCCGAGTCAGTTTTGCCATGTCTCTCCGCGCTCCCGTTAGACTGCCTTCGTTTCCGTCGTTTTCGTTCCTGCTCCGACCTCATCCGAATAATGTGCGATAATATTTCCTATATCCTTCTTCTTGACGCCGCCATATATCTTTTCACCGATCTTGAGGACCGGTGCAAGGCCGCAACAGCCCAGACAGCGAACTACTTCAAGATGAAACTGTCCATCCTTCGTTGTCTCCCCCGGCTTGATACAAAGAAGATGCTCAAGCTCGGCCACCAGATCCGCGCCGCCCTTCAAATAACAGGCGGTTCCCATGCAAACAGAAATGGTCGTTTTCCCGGGAGGAGAAAGGCGAAAAAAGTGGTAAAAAGTGATAACCTCATAAATACGCGCCAGCGGCACACCCAGGACCTCGGAAAGCACCAGGGAAACTTCTCTCGGAACATACCCGTAGCGGTTCTGGATCTGGTGAAGCACCATGATCAGATTGCCTTCCTTGTCCTTCCACGCGTCCGCGATCTCCCGGATTTCCTTCTCAATCTTACTTTTGTCCATTCAAAAACTCCCTCAAACTGCTTTTATTTTTTATCGACTCAATCGCGTCAGCCAACCGCGTTAAATGCGCAAGCCCCAAACACTTCATCCTTCGGCCATCCCGTTCCCAACATTGCCGAACCGTGTCAAGCTGGCCTGCTAGAACCCGTCACTTGTTCGATTTTTATGACTGGGCATCACAAAAAAGAGAAAGTATTCTCAACGTAAAATCGATGCTTCGAACCTGCACCTTTTCGGGAACATTAATCGAGTGCGGCGCAAAATTCAAAATCCGGTGAATCCCCGACAAAACTATATAATCGGCAACTTCCTGGCACCGCTCTTTCGGCACTGCGATAATCCCGATATCCGCCCGGCACCTTTTGATAACCTCCGGGGCCCTTTCAAGAGGATAAACTCTGACCCCGTTAACCTTCTTGCCGATTTTGTTTCGATCCACGTCAAAAGCGGCCACCAGCTTGATCTTTTTCTGGTGAAAACCCGGATACTTAAGTATCGCGGACCCCAAATTCCCTACCCCAAAAAGCACCAGATGAACCGTGTGATTCTGCAACAAATAATTTTCAAGCGTCTTCTTCAGATCAGCCGTCTTGTATCCGACCCTGGGCTTCCCGACACTTTTAAAATTAGATATATCTTTCCGTATCTTGACGTCCGAAAGACCCGTAATTTCGGAGAGTTGCCGGGAAGAAACCAGATAGCGTTTTTCCTTAAGCAGACCTTCCAGAGTTCTGATATAGAGAAGAACCCTTGTGATCGTCTTTCGGGGAAGTTTCTTCATTATGAATTNNAAACAATTAAAATATTACCAGCCTAAAACAGTTTTGACAACATGAAATTTAAAATTTTCTGATCCTGTTTTTCCCCTACTCGCCAATATCCTCACTCCAGAGTTGAGGGGTTTCAGAGATAAAATCACGCATCATCTTTTTACATTCGGGGAGATTAAGGTTTATCATTTTCACGCCCCGGCGCCTCGCGTAAGCCTCGGGCCCCCGAAACGTCTCGTTCTCTCCGATAACCACCACCGGTATCTTATAGAGAAGAATTGCTCCCACGCACATCGAACAGGGCGAAAGCGTGGAATAAATCACACATTTTTTATAATCCTTCGAGGCAAGCCGCCCCGCGCTTTCCAGGCAATCCATTTCCGCGTGCAAAACAGCAGAATCTTTTTGAACTCTCCGGTTACGTCCTCTCCCGATAATCGTTCCGTTCTTCACGAGAACCGAGCCTATCGGAATGCCACCTTCGGCATGACTTCGTAACGCTTCCTTCATCGCCTCCTTGATGAACTTCAGATGCTGTTTTTTCGCCATGACTTCCCGCGGGGGAAAATTTTCCATATTTTTTTTAGCGCCAGCGTTCCCGTCCACCAGCCCAAAAAAATTTCTGAAATCAATCCATTAAATCTTTCCGACTGCCCCGGTTCCAATTCTAGAACTTCAAAAATTCCATGCGATAGTTTGCCATGGGATTACGGGCTGAAGGACCAGCGACCAAAACCGCTCGTCCTCCCTCGGGCATTTCTTTTTTCAACCACTCAGCCGCGTACGAAGTCCAACACTCTGGTTCTTCCTCTATTTCTATCGGATAAACTCCATAGGAAAAAAGAAGCGGCCGCACCGTCGGGTGTTCCGTGCCGGCCGCGATGATCCAGGAAGATGGTTTAAACCTCGAGATCATCCGAACCGTTACACCCGTCCGGGTGGGAATAAACAGAGCCTCGAACGGGACCGTTTTAAGCGTGCGTTCCACAACGAGTGACCCCATTTCCCCAAGTGAATCGATCGGATCTTGCTCGCACATCTCCTGTATCGCCTCCAGCGTTGGCTGGGGACGATGACATTCCGTAAAAGTCGCGATTTTCGCCAACATGGCGACTGATTCTTCGGGGAATCTTCCCATCGCGGATTCCGCCGAGAGCATCACGCAATCCGCCCCGTCGATGATGGCATTGGCAACGTCCGTCGCTTCTGCCCGAGTTGGAAGCCGGCTTGAGGTCATCGACTCCAGCATTTGCGTCGCGACAATCACGGGCTTTCCGGCCAGGTTGGCCTTTGCGATCACTTTTTTCTGCGTGATCGCAATTTGTTCGATCGGGACTTCAACTCCGAGGTCTCCCCGTGCCACCATAATGCCGTCGGCCGCTTTCAAAATTTCATCAAGTTGATCCAGGGCCCCGGCCCGTTCAATTTTCGCGATGATAAACGGATTCTTTCCCATCCGGATCGCCGCTTGCCGAACAATCTCAATGTCTCCCGCATTTTCAACAAACGACTGACTTATGGCATCCACGCCATTCGCGAGCGCATACTCAAGGCCTTCCCGATCCCGTTCCGTAAACGCGGCAATACCAAGATGGATCCCCGGAAGATTGAGCCCTTTCCTCGAACGGAGTTCTCCGCCCACAAGCACCTTGCACCGGACATCATTCCCCGACACATCTTCAACCACCAGCTGGACAAGCCCGTCATTGAGAAAAAGTTTGTCGCCGGATTTCACGACCTTGGGGAGAGATTTAAAGCTCATCGAAACCCGCTGGGAATTACCGATAATATCATCCGAAGTCAGGATGAACGTGTCCCCCGCCTTGAGCTCAACGGGCTCCGGGCTTATGGAACCCAGCCGCATTTTGGGACCGGAAAGATCCGCCATAATCGCGACTTTTTTTCCGGTGGCCTTTTCCGCTTCACGGATTCGGCGAATCACCTTGCCGTGAGCCGGAAAGTCTCCGTGGGAAAAGTTAAGCCGGGCAATATTCATGCCCGCGTTGATCAGACGCTCCAGCATCTCCCTTGACTCAGATGCCGGCCCGATCGTTGCGACAATTTTTGTTTTATGTCCTGGAAGTACAGCCATCTTATCTCGTCCTTTTCATTGATTTTTTTTGATGAAGGTCTTACCTGTCGCGTCCGGAAATTTGTCCCGTCCGGGAGGTCAAACGTCGGGAGACGCGATCAGATCATCATCGGCCGATTCTCCGGCTCCCGCGCCCTGATTCTTCCGGGGAACAATCGTATCGGCCACGGCTCCCGACCCGTCAATAATGCCACGCCTGGATGTTTCGATAAATTTGACGAAGTGCGCAACCTCCGGGCTCTTGAAACTTTTTTTGATGGCTTCAATCGCCTGGGTCGTATTAAGCCCCGAACGATACAAGAGGCGATAGGATTCTTTGATTTCTTTCCGCACCTCGGGTCCGATACCGGCTCGACGCATCCCAACCACGTTGATCCCCTGAGCCACACCCGGCCGTCCACCGCAAATGACAAAAGGAGGGATGTCTTTGTTGAACGCCGAAAGCGCGCTCACCATGGCAAGCATGCCAATTCGCGTAAACTGATGAAATCCCGTCATACCGGAAAGAAACGCACGGTCTTCCACCACGCAATGGCCGGTTAGCGAAGCCTGATTGACCATAATGATGCGGTTGCCGAGGCAACAGTTATGCGCGATATGGCAATAAGCCATAATAAAGTTTTCATGCCCGATCACGGTTGAAGTGCCGGCCTTGGTACCCCGGTGAATAGTGACAAATTCGCGGATGACATTTTTGTTCCCGATCTTTGTCGCGGTATCTTCATTCTTGTAAGCAATATCCTGGGGGGTGTGGCCAATCACGGCGTTCATGTGGATCTCGTTGTCATCTCCCAACTCGGTACCCGCGCCAATAAACGTCCCCTGAAATATCCGGTTACGCCGGCCAAGCTTGACTCCATTTTCTATGGTGACGCATGGCCCGATTGAATTCTCGTCACCTAAAGAAACATTGCTTCCGATGATTGCCGTGGGATGAATGATGTTCGACATGGCGGGAATTATATCAAGTTCGGAACGCGGAGTACAGCATGCGAAGTGTTGGAGGGCGAACTTTCGTGCTTCTCAGGCTATTCGCATCAAACTTTCTTTAAAATTAAAATCGAATTTTTCCCGCCAAATCCAAAAGAGTTTTTCATGGCTATTCGGATTTTGGCAGGGCGCGCCTCATTCGGGACATAATCGAGATCACATTCAGGATCCCTTGAGCCGTAATTAATCGTGGGAGGAATCACCTGATTTTCCATGGCAAGCAACGTGGCGATCAGCTCGACGCTTCCCGCCGCCCCGATTATGNNATGCCCCGTCATGGATTTGGTGGAACTAATCGGGAGCTTTCGCGCGTGATCTCCAAAAACTTTTTTGATAACCATCGTTTCGGTCTTATCGTTCAGGGGAGTCGAGGTCCCGTGGGCATTAATGTAATCAATTTCATCTGGCCTCAGGCCCGCTTCACTCAAAGCGAGACTCATCGCCCGTCCCGCCTCTTTGCCCTCAGGGTCAGGGATCGTCATGTGATAAGCATCACAGGTCATACCATGGCCCAGGATTTCGCCATAAATATGGGCCCCGCGTTTTTTGGCGCGTTCGTATTCTTCGACCACAAACATGCCCGCGCCCTCACCCAGCACAAAACCATCACGATCCGCGCTAAAAGGGCGTGATGCTTTTTCGGGCTGATCATTCCGCGTGGAGAGCGCCCGGGCAACGCAAAAAGACGCCATAATCCCCGGAAAAATCGTCGCTTCCGCTCCCCCCATGATCAGAAAATCAAGGCGACCGCTTCGGATAGCGTCAAAGGCGTAGCCGCAAGCATCTGAGGCCGATGAGCAAGCGGTCGCCAGAGAAAAGCTTGGCCCCGTTACTCCAAGTTCGATGGACACGTTCCCGGCGCAAGCGTCTGGAAAGGATGCCAGCGCGGTAAACGGGTTAAGCCGCATCGGACCGCGTTCACGAAGGATGTCGTGTTGCTCAAGAATGTATCCCACGCCCGCCAAAGCCGTCCCGATAATCACTCCGGTCCGTTCTCGGTAACCATCTTCCTGGAAGTTTAGCCCCGCGTCCTCAACCGCCATCTTGGAGGCCACTACGGCAAGCTGAGTGGTACGATCCATACGTTTGAGCTTTTTGGGAAGGATGTGGGCGGACGGATCAAAATCCTTGATCTCGCCCCCAAACTTAGTGGTAAACGCGGAAGTGTCGAACGAGGAAATCGGCGATATGCCACTTTTGCCTTTTGAAAGAGAATCCCAAAAAGCCGCTTTTCCGGATCCAATCGGAGAAATGACTCCGATTCCCGTGATGACAACTCGCCGATTTTGCCCGTTCGAGGTAAGCACTTTTACGCGGAAATCGACTCGTTTTTGCAGGTTAGCGCGATTTTTCGCCCGTCATGATCCACATGCAGAACACTACAGCGAATAGTTTCCCCCACCTTATAGAGCTTGGCGAGATCATCTCCACTTTTTTCAGGAAGTTCGGAGACATGGATAAGACCTTCGAGGCCATTGTCCAATTCGACAAAAACTCCGAAGTTGACAACTCTCGTGATCTTCCCCTGAATCTCAAGGCCCGTCAGAATGTCCTTGGTCAATTCGTTCCAGGGATCATCTTGCATTTGCTTGAGCCCGAGTGAAATTTTCTTCGCTTCGGTATCAACATTCAGAACCATCACTTCCATGGTCTCACCCTTCTGGAGAAGATCCGAAGGCTTCGCCACTTTATGGGTCCAAGAAAGATCCGAAACGTGCAAGAGCCCTTCAATCCCCGGTTCCAGTTCGACAAACGCGCCATAATCCGTAAGGTTGCGAATGGTTCCCTGAACACGGGATCCAACCTGGTATTTGTCAGCCACTTTATCCCAAGGGTTTTCCTGCGCCTGGCGAGCTCCAAGGGAGATCTTTTTGGCCGTCGTGTCAAGACTCAGGATCACAACGTCCAACTGCTGTCCGATCGAAAGAACTTCGCTCGGATGGGTCACTCTCTTGGTCCAGGAGAGCTCACTGATGTGAACAAGACCCTCAATCCCGGGCTCCAGTTCCACGAACGCGCCGTACGGGAGAATATTGACCACCCGGCCGTGGACCAGGTTGCCGATCGCATAACGATCTTCAACCGTCTCCCAAGGATCCGATGATTTTTGCTTGAGACCAAGGGAAATTTTCTGTTTTTCCTTGTCGATCGAAATCACGGCCACGTCGATTTCATCCCCAATTTTCACAAGGTCTGAAGGATGTGAAATCCGTCCCCAGCTCATGTCCGTAATGTGGAGAAGGCCATCGAGGTTTCCGATGTCAATGAACACTCCGAAATCAGTAATGTTTTTCACCTTTCCATGAACAATTTGTCCAACCTGAAGCTCGTTGAGTTTTTCCGAACGCGCTTCCTGCCGGCTTTTTTCGAGAAGATCCTTGCGTGACACCACAACGTTTTTACGTTTATGATTGATCTTTACGACCAAAAATTTACTCTGAAGACCGACAAACGCGTCCTGGTTTCGCACGGGGCGAATATCCACGAGCGAAGCCGGGAGAAATGCTTCCATCCCGATATCAACCATAAAACCACCGCGAACTTTGCGAGAGATCCGTCCCTCGACGATCGCGCCTTCCTCGGCATTGGACAAAATGTCGTTCCAGGTTTTCTGGCGATCCGCTTTGCGCTTTGAAAGAAGAGCCGTGCCTTCCCTGTCGTCAAAACCTTCAAAAAGCACCTCGACTTCCTGCCCGACGGCAAGCGATTGAGGATCCGTAAATTCATCAAAAGGCAAAACACCCTCAGCCTTGTAACCAATATCAACCACGACTTCTTTTTGACGAACCTCAATGATGGTTCCGGTCACAACATCACCCGGAACAACGGACTGAAAAGACTTTTCGTAAAGCTCTGCGAATTGGGATTGCATACTGAAATTTCCTCCTTGGAGATTCCTCTTCCTGTTTTTTTGGGGGGGCAAACAAGCGCGAGTTGCATTCTTGGTGAAATGGCAAACTCACAAAAAACTTATATTTGCTCGCTCAAGGAATGAGGCTACCTGCATTCTTGTATTTTCCAGTAGCTGGCGCCACGGAGAGAACACAGATGTCGGGATTGTAACACAGGTTTTGTTTTTTGGAAGAGGGATTTTGTTAAAAAAATCTATAAATATATNNTAATTCAATGCGCTATTTCAAAGAATCTCTCATCCGCCTCCTCTATCCCGCGCATTGCGAGTTTTGCGGAAAACCTTTGGCCCTCGACGAAAACCTTCTTTGCGAAACTTGCGAACAAAACCTCGAGGGGCTGGCCTATCCCCTCGAAAAGTCTTTGGTGGATGAACAGTTTGAAAACCTGGATCACGCGTGGGCCGTCTACGCTTACGTGACACCTTTGCGTGAACTCCTGCAGGCGGTCAAATACAGACGAAAAGATTATCTTCTCAAGACCTTTAAAAATCCGGTCGCAAAACTCGCGACGTCCATCGCTTCCGAATGCGTCTACAACGCGCTCATCCCCATTCCTCTCAACAGAGTTAAACGCATTCAACGGCAATTTAATCAGTCACAGATTCTGGCGGATCTCTTGCAACCTTTTTTTAAACTGCCGATCTGGAGCAATCTTCTGAAAAAGAAATACTTCATTCCTTCACAAACTTCCATGACCCGGGAAGAACGCGTTATCAATATCTACGGTGTTTTCAAGGTCTCATCCACGAAACAGACCGAGGGAAAATCGTTTCTGCTCGTGGATGATGTGCTCACAACGGGCGCTACAGCCAGCGAAGCCGCGAGAACATTGAAGAAGGCTGGAGCAAAACGAGTGGATCTCTTCGCGCTCGCCAAAACTAATCTGCCGATAAAAAAAGAAAAAAGCTCATCAGACGAACATCCATAAAGCACTCCCCCATCCTCTAAAACCCAAGTTCATCAGATTGATTTCAGGGATTAACTGCCCGCGCATTAAAAAATGTTGAGATTACCATCGCGCGCAGATAGTATAGAACTTCCGTTTAACCGGTTTTATAAATCACTTATCTTTTCTCCGGTTTCCGACCCTTTGGGTCGTAGACAGGATGGCGCCCTCGAAAAAAACACACAAGGGGTCATCTAACCGCCGTAAGGGGGCAATTTTGAAGGTACTGGACCGATATCTCGTAAGGGAGTTACTCATCCCTATTATCTTCTGTACGGTCACGCTCGTTTTCCTGATCCTGATAGCGGATCTTTTTGATAATCTGGACGAGCTTCTGAGAAACAAGACACCAATCCTTGTCATACTCCGTTATTACCTTTGCCTCATACCCATGGCCTTCAGCCAAACCATCGCGTGGTCCGTGTGGCTCGGCACGATTTTTCTCCTCGTAAACCTCGGGGCCCATAACGAGCTCATTGCCATGAAAGCCGCGGGGCTGAAAATCATGACGATTGTCCGGCCTCTCATCTTTCTGGCAATCCTGATCGGAATTGTAACATTCCTCGTGACCGACCGAATCGTTCCCACAACTTACAAAACTGCTAACGAGCTCCTTGAAATTCACATAGAAAAGAAAAAGGCTTCGGGGGATCGCAAGGTTCTCAAAAACGTCACTTACTACTCGGGAGGGAATGTCCTTTATTATTTCAGGGCGTTTACACCCCAGAACCGGGAGGTGGCGGACGCCATCATCCTTTGGCTTGACCCCAAAACCCATCACACAACCCGAAAGGTTTTTGCCAAGGAAGGTACATTTGCCGAAGGAGCGTGGACTTTCAGGGGAATCACGGAATACCAGACCGACGTCCAGGGAGCCGTTCTCGGAAGTCCGGTCACCATCCCAGAAAAGATTTACCCGGACATCAAGGTCACTCCGCGGGATTTGATTATGGCGACAAGCGAAAGCATTTATCTCTCCTACCACGAACTCCAATACACCATCAATAAACTCAAAGAAAACGGAATCGCCGTCTATTCGGAAGAGGTTGATCTCTATGATCGGCTCGCGGCCCCGTGGAAAGGCCTCGTCATGATGCTGATTGCCATCCCCTTCATGGCCTCAATTCACACCCGCAAATCCATCGCCATCAACGTTCTCATCTGCGCCGCTCTCGTTTTTGCTTATCACGTCTTCGGAGCGGTCAGTATCGCCATCGGAAAATCAGGGAAATTCATCCCCTTCCTGAGCGCCTGGGGCGGAAACATCCTTTTTGCCACGTTCGCTTTTATACGGTTTGAGCGAGCGAATTATTAGGATTAGGTTCCCAAACTGGAAAACGCTTCGAGACACTGCCCTTGCGAGAGCTTAAGAATGTTATCGAGAGATGGAGTGTTCTGCTAAAAACGAAAATGCGGGGGGCGACCCACAATCACTCATGCGTTTCTGGTTAGTTCGCCGATCTTGAACTTCAGGCTTTAATTTCTTTCCCAAAGATCATTTTTTTCGATTTCGAGCTCCCTCGAATCAAATGAAGGTATCGCGATCGTGGCGTCACGGCCAATTTGCGGCGGTATCGATATGACGGCCTTCTCACCAAATAAAGATGCCAGAGTCGACTGGGCGCTTGTCACCGAACCCTGGCCGCCATCTTCAATGGCATCCCCATAAGCCGTGTCTGCGGGTAACGCGCGACAAAACGTCCCTGAAGAAAACACCATGAAAAATGCCGTCAAAAAAAAGAGGAGGCCTTTCATACTCAAAT
>DCTJ01000088.1 GCA_002329545.1 Candidatus Omnitrophica bacterium UBA1443 | reverse complement strand
GTCTTCGGGGGGATTTGTCTTCGCGGAAAGGGCCTCAAAACCGTGAGCATCCTTGATCACCGCGATGTGGCGATGCGCGGTTCCCGCAAAAAACCGGACAAAATCGCTGGATATTTTTTTATTGAGAAAATTAATGAGCGCCCTGGATTCCTTGGTCGAAATACTTCCCGCGGTTGAGTCAGCCAACAAGCCGGACGCCTCAGTAATAAAGTTCATGCAAAAAGCGACTTCGCGATCATCCAGGGTCAGCTANNAAAGATTGCCCCCGTAGCCGAGCAGTCCGAAAAGGGACGCGTCGGGCGCGAGAGGCACGCGGTCCGGAAACACTTTGGCGTTACCGAGTTTCCCCGCTTTCGTAAAAAAGGAAAGGTGCGGAACTTTAGCGACTTCAAGCGGCTTTTTTCCGCCCAGTTCTTCCGCGGGATGATCCGCGGCGCCCGACATGCTCACCACGATGTATTTCATGAGTACACGACCTCCTTGACCGCGTCCAGATCGGCCTCTATCGTATCGACAGGATCGTCAAAACTCAAGGCGAAATCCGGATCCTTCAGCCCGGCGCCCGTCAACGTAATCACAAGGACTGTCCCTTCCTTGAAAAAATTCTGCTTTGCCAGTTTGATCACTCCGGCGACTCCCGCCGCCGATGCCGGCTCCGCGAAAACGCCTTCCTTCTCCGCGACAAACCGGTAAGCCTTCGTGATCTCCTCGTCCGTCACCGCGTCAATCAACCCGCCCGATTCGTCACGGGCCGCCACGGCAGTTTTCCAGCTCGCGGGATTTCCGATCCGGATCGCAGTCGCGATGGTCTCCGGATTTTTGACGGGATGCCCCAGCACGATGGGCGCGGATCCGGCCGCCTGAAACCCCAGCATTTTCGGAAGCGTTCCGGATTTCCCGGCCTTTTTATACTCCTGATACCCCTTCCAGTAGGCCGTGATATTACCGGCATTCCCGACGGGAATCGCGTGATAGGTCGGCGCGTCTCCGAGGTCATCCACGATCTCAAACGCGGCCGTCTTCTGACCTTCGATCCGGTACGGGTTCAGCGAGTTCACCAGCGTGATCTTCCCGTCGTTCGTTATCTCCTTTACAAGCTCTAGGGCCTGATCAAAATTCCCTTTGATCATGATCGTCTTTGCCCCGTAGCGAAAGGCCTGCACCAGTTTTCCTTTCGCGATTTTACCTTCCGGGATCAGGACAAAACATTTCAGGCCGCACCGGGTCGCGTACGCCGCCGCCGACGCGGACGTGTTCCCCGTCGACGCGCACATCACGGCCTTCGAGCCGGCCTCGACCGCCTTCGAAATCGCCATCGTCATTCCCCGGTCCTTGAAGGAACCCGTCGGGTTCAACCCTTCAAACTTGTAATAGATCCGGACATTTTTCAGGCCAAGCTCTTTGGAGAGCGCTTCAGCGAGAATCAGGGGGGTGTTCCCTTCATTTAATGAAACGATCGGGGTTTTTCCGTTCACAGGAAGGTATTCCTGGTAACGCTCGATAATTCCTATTCTTTTAGCAACCTTGGGGGACATATCACTCCTTCCACCGTTAATGATCCGCGCGTTCAGGCTCCCGCTTCTTCCATCCGTATGACCTGTGACGCGCCTTTCACGAAGGGCAACCGGTTGATCGAACGAATGGCCGCGCGGACATCTTTTTCCGGTGATTCGTGGGTCAGAAGAATGAGAGGGACCACTTTCCCCTCACTCCGTTCCCGCTGGATAACATCTGAAATGCTTACCTGGCAGGCCCCGAGAATTTTCGAAATCCGGGCGAGCACGCTCGGCTTATCAATGACATAAAACCGGAGATAGTAGCGCGAAAGAATCGAAGTAATGTTTTTTATGTCGATTCTGTTCCCGAGCGCGCGAATAACAGTTTTATCGTCCACGGGACCTTCGATATTGTTTTTGGCGATATCAAGAAGATCCGCGATCACCGCGCTCGCGGTAGGGTGAGGTCCCGCCCCCCNNTCACATCCCCAACCTCGTCTCCGCGAAGCAAGACCGCGTTAAACGACTGGTTGACGCTCGACAGAATATGGGATCTCGGAAGAAGCGTGGGCTGGACCCGCGCTTCCACGCCATTTTTTGTTTTTTTTGCGATCGCGAGCAATTTGATCACGTAACCAAATTCCTTGGCAAACGCGATGTCATCACTGGATATCCGGGTAATACCTTCCGAATAAATTTCGCTGAATTTCACGCGGCCCCCGAAGGCAAACCGCACCAGGATGGCGAGTTTGTGAGCGGCATCCACTCCTTCAATATCAAGCGTCGGGTTCGCTTCCGCGTACCCCTTCTTCTGAGCGTTCTTGAGGGCCTCGGAAAAACTCATGCCGGTTTCCGTCATCTGGGTCAGGATGTAGTTGGTTGTCCCGTTGATGATGGCGTAGACTGATTCGATTGTGTTTGCCACAAGCCCTTCCCGCAGGGCCTTGATGCAGGGGATACCGCCACCGACACTCGCCTCGAAACGGACCCACCTGCGCGTATGGTGGGCCAACTCAAAAATCTCGTCGCCGTATTCGGCAAGCAACGCCTTGTTGGCAGTCACAACATGCTTGCCTTCCTTGAGGGCTTCCTTGATGATCGTCCGGGCGAAAGTCGTTCCGCCGATCAGCTCCACGATCACGTCGATTGAAGGATCGCGCACCACCTCGACCGCGTCTTGGGTCATCAGAGCCCGCAGAGGACGGACCTTGCGTTTGCGATTGGGATATTTCTCCGCGATTTTCGTAATCTCAAAGGAAACGCCCAGCTCCCGCTCAAACTGCTTCTTTTTCGAAGTCAGAATCTCATAAAGACCACTGCCGATTTGTCCGAGCCCAAGAAGTCCAATATGAATCTTCCTCATTTTTCCGTTTCCTTCAGGATCCTTAAGTTAAGACGTTGGAGGTAGTTAAGAAAATCGACGTAGTATATCGTAGCCTCCCTCAAAAATCAAACTTGCCCTGGGGCGGGGTGTATCCCTCCTCCCGCGGATGGAATTGGCCCCAAAAGCATTTAAGTAAGCCGGCGGTTGTTCCAATGGCTGGAAAATAAAGAATAGCCCCATGAAACTACTTTGAAAAAATGGGGAGATAGGGAAGGGACACGTTTTCGCCCTGAAACAACATCCCGAGTTGCGCCATGGATGAAAAACGATATAATCCGTTCATGCGAAAAATACTTCCCTATCTTGTCCCCACTCTGGTCCTTGCCGGCATTCTTTTCCTTCTTTGCCATTTTTCCGTTCCGATCGAAGATTTCCGGATCATGGTTTTTGATAATTACCAGCGTATCCATCCCCGCGTTTACAAAGATACCCCCGTACGGATTATCGATATCGACGATAAAAGCCTCGAACGCTTCGGCCAATGGCCGTGGCCCCGTACCGTTCTCGCGAGACTCGTGGACCGCCTTCATAAGGCCGGCGTCCAAACCCTTGCCTTTGACGTTGTTTTCGCCGAACCTGACCGGACATCTCCCCAAAGCGTGATCTCCTCGTGGCCTGATGTCCCGGCGCTTCGGGAACTTCGCGCGCAACTTTCAGCGCTTCCCGATCATGACGCTCTTTTCGCCGAAGTCAGTTCGGAGGCGCGCGTTGTTTTCGCCTTCGGCTTGATCAACGAAACCACTAAAAATGTTCCGGCCATCAAATTCGGCGGGTTTCTTGAACACGGCACATTAGGCGACCAGGCCATCGATTATATCCGTCCGGCCTATCGGGGAGCGGTCACCAATCTTCCGGCTCTTGAAAGTGTCACCAAAGGGCTGGGAGGTTTCAATGTCAGCTCTGACGAAAAAGACATGGTTCGACGGGCATCGGCGCTTTTCAGATTGAGGGAAACCATTTATCCTTCTCTGGCTCTCGAAGCCATGAGAGTGTTCCAGGAAGCCAGCGCCTACAAAATCTCGCTCGCGGGAACCGCCCGCCATCGCTCTTTCGGGGAAAAAACAGGGATCGTCTCGATCAAAACCGGTTTCCTGGATATCCCGACCGACAAACACGGAAGAATTTGGCTTTTCGATACCGGCCACAAACCCGAGCGATTCATCCCCGCCTGGAAAATTTTCTCCGCCGATTTTGACTTGTCGTCTCTCGACGGGAAACTTGTCTTTGTGGGAACCAGCGCGACCGGTCTGAAAGACCTTCGGCCGACGCCTCTTAACGCGTTCGCGCCCGGCGTGGAAGTCCACGCCCAGATCGCGGAGCAGATGTTCACCGGCGATTATCTCCATCGCCCCGATTGGACGGAGGGAGCGGAATTCCTGTACATTCTTGTCCTGGGCCTCCTCCTGATCCTGCTCCTGCCCAGCGTCGGCGCGATCTGGTGCGCGTTACTGGGAGCGTCGGCTATCGGCTTCGCGATCTGGTTTTCATGGAACCAGTATGTTGAAAAACAACTGTTGATCGACCCTCTCGTGCCGTCCCTGTCCATTTTGCTGATTTATCTCGTTTCTTCGTTCATCCGGTTCGTGAAAACCGAAACCGAGCGCGGGCAAATCCGGAGCGCGTTCAGCCGGTATCTCTCCCCCGCTTTGGTCGGCCAACTTGCCAAAAATCCGAGACAGCTGAAGCTCGGCGGAGAAACACGAGAAATGTCTTTCCTTTTTATGGACATCCGCGGCTTTACAACTCTCGCGGAAGGCATGAGCGCCGAAGAGCTTACGAACTTCATGAATTCCTTCATGACTCCCATGACCGAGATTATTTTAAAACATAACGGAACGATCGATAAATACATCGGTGATTGCATCATGGCATTCTGGAACGCGCCTCTTGACGATGTCGATCACGCGAGGCACGCGTGCCAGGCGGCGCTCGAAATGCGGGATTTTATTCAGACATTCAACACCGCGCGAAAAGAAAAAACCGAAAGCCGGGGGAAACCTTTTAAGGAAGTCAAAATCGGGATCGGCATCAATACCGGACTTGCCGCGGTCGGTAACATGGGCTCGGAGTACCGGTTTGATTACACGGTCATGGGCGATGAGGTCAACCTCGCGTCACGGCTGGAAGCCCTAACCAAGGAATACGAGATAACCATCATCATCGGACCCAACACGGCAAAACGCGTTCCAGAACTGAATCCTGAAGAACTCGGTACCATTTCAATTCGAGGCAAAACCATCCCCAAGCAGATTTTTAGTTTGCCCTAGAAAAGTTAAAAGCGGTTTCACAAGCCCTTTTCCCGTTTTTAAAATCCTTGAAACAACGGATTGGAAATGATCAGGAAACCACCCCCAGCGCGATCGTCTCTTCAGTCTCCACTATCCCCGTCCTCGCCACGACCGACCATTACGGAAGGCACCGTTACGGACTGAGGCAAGGTTGGCATTCCTCCCTGCGCCGCCTTGTATCCATACTCCTGCATCTGCGACATCAGGGTGAACGTTTGCGCCATATCAGCGGGATCGAATGTTGAAGATGGGGAACCGGTGCCGGGTTCTCCGGAAACTCCACTCGGGGAATAATTCAACGCGTTCATGATCGGGTAAAGATCCGCGTCGGAAATTCGAAAGGGCGGTATCGGCGCGAGGTCCGCGCCTTCAATCACAGTTCCAAATCCCTTTTCCGAAATCTCCACCCCCACACTCTCTCCATCAACAATGTTGGAAACAAAAATTCGGCCCCTCTCTCCCCCTTCTCCCGCGTCCGGTCCAAGAAGGACTACGAGCGAGCGCTCCCCATCACTTTGGCCCGCCACAAGGGTCCCCCGAATCCCGATCGTCCCAACCGGAAGATCCACCGTCATGTGTTCCGGCTTTTGATGAGCGATCATACCGGAAATAAACCGGTAGACACCTTTGAGGATATCCGCGTTTAGTTTACCTTCGTGCGTGGAGGGATCGTAGCTAAATTCATCGAGCCGGATCCTGGAAGAAGGACCGATCGTAAAAACGGTCTGGTCCAGAAGCAAAATTTGCATTCTCGCGTTCTCACCGGTCGTCACCGTGTCTCCTTCAAAAACCGGATCCCCGCTGTCCAGAATTCGTTCCTCTTCCGCAAGAGAAACCGCTTTCACGACGCCCGTCACTCCCGCCACCACGNNCTTTCACGACACCCGTAACTCCCGCCGCCACGCCGACGCGCCCGCTTTCCGGAGTTTCAGCAAAAACAGTTTGGCATGACACAAAAACCGTCATAACGGCCGCGAGAACGAAATGGAAACTTTTTCTTATCGATCCCATTTTTCCAGGATATTCCACACGAAACCATTTACCATAATCCATCATGGCTGTGTGGGATCAGCACTCCCGCTACTTCCCGTTCCGCCACTACTTCCGCTACTGCCCGAAGACTTTCCAGAAGTGTTGAGGGCCGAGTCACTGGCAGAATCTTGTGCCGCCAGCTGCGACTGTTGCCCCAGATCATCGATCGTCGCGAGAACTCCCAAAAGATCATTGGCATCAAGGGGCGGCGTGGACGGCAGAGACGGCGCTTCCCCATTCAATGTCTCTTGGGCGGCGCCTTGTGATACTGGCTGGCCAAGCGCTTCGGCAAGATTCATAAGATCCTGTAAAGGAACCGGGGAAGGAGGCGTCGGCGGGATATTGGCCCCTCCANNCCTTGATCGATGTCGACTCCGACCGATTGTCCATTCACATTATTGCTGACGTTAATCGCGCCGGAATTCTGTCCCGAAGAATCGCCAAGAAGCACCACAAGGGAACGATCTCCCTCGCTCTGACCCGCCACACAGGTACCCCGGATTCCGATCACTCCGGCGGGAAGATCGACCGACATGTTTTCCGGTTTTCGGTGAGCGATCTTTCCGGAAATAAACCGAAAAGCGCCCTGAATAATATCCGCGTTCACCTTGCCCTCGGAGGTCGCAGGATCATACACAAATTCATCCAGCTTGATCCCAGAAGAAGCGCCGATCGTAAAAATCGTCTGATCCAAAAGCAAAATCTGCATCTTGGAATTCGCGCCGGTAGAAATCGTATCGCCCGCGTAAACAGGGTCTCCGCTTCCCAGCACGCGTTCTTCACCCGAAAGCGACACGCTTCGAACCTCCCCGGTGATCCCCGCCGCGACCCCGATTTTTTGTGAGACGTCCGGCACTCCAGCGAGAGCCATTCCGGAAACCGCGCAAAGCGCCGTGACAACAAAAACCATGATTTTCAATTTTGTTTTCTTCATCTGTTTTCTCCCCTCACGTGACCGTGATTCCCCGGGCCTAAAACTCCCAGCGTTTTGTGAAAAGTCCTTCGATCTTGTTGTTGGTGTAGGCATAATTCGTAATATTGGAAAGCGACCGGTAATATTCGTAGGAAAGCGTGAACACAATGTCTCGCATCATTTTGGGCACCACCTTGCCAAGCCCCAGGACCGAAAGCGGCGCGCCGGCCGTAACCCGATAGCGAAAAATCTTGTCGTGACGGAAACGTCCCGCGATCGCGGTTTCGGGTTCATCGTAGCGGTCAAAATAGAGATTCGCCGTGTTGATCAGAAAGGTCCCCCGCCAAAGCGCCCAGGTATGCGTGAGATTAAGATTGAACCTGTCATACCCGTCAAATCGGGACTTCGCGTTCTTGTTCGTGTATCCGATGCTCGGGATAATACGCATCGTAGAAACCGGTGCGTAGCTAATGCCCCACAAATAATCGTACTCCGGCCCTTTTCGCTGGGCGCCCGTCGTGTTCTCGGAAATTCCGGAATAACGCTGGTAGTCGTACCGAAAATTCATGAATCCCGAAACTTTTTTCGTGATCTGGCGATCCATCAGGATATTGAGCCCCAGTGTCCTCAGGTAGGTTTCCCGGGAAAGGAGGATATTACTTGCCACAAAAGAAGGCGCGACGTTAATCCATTTGCTCTTGTAACGACCGCCAAGCTCGTATTGGAACATGCCAATGTCCAGAGAATCCACCTTCGTCTGTTCCTGCAAAAAATAGGTGAAAGAGCCAAAAAGTTCATGGCCCGCCGGCATGCCGAGGTCATGCTTGAAATCCACCGTAGTGATATTGGTAAAATGAGTATCGTCCCGTTTCCGATTCGTCCCCTCAAGTCCGACGGGGACTTCACCGGCCAGTTGAAATTTGGACGAGGGTGCCGCGTTGCGGTTGGTGTCGTATCCCCATCCGATCGTTTCGCGGAGTCCAAAACGGGTACGGCGTTTGCGGGCGTCGATCCGTTTCCGGTATTCATTGACCTGCGCCTCGATGTCCCGGGGAAGTTGCAATCTCTGGAGCGAGTCGAGCTCCCTTTTGGCTTCATCCAGACTGTTCAACCGGTAAAGCACCACTCCATAAAGAAGCCGCACATCGGCTAAATTGGGCTTCACGAGCAAAATCCGTTCTAGGGTCGCGGCCGCCCCAATCAACTCGTTATTGGCGATCTGTTGCTGGGCAAATTGAAAGTTAAGCTCCAGATTGTCAGGGTCTTTCAGAATATCATCGAAGGTCACGCCTGTTTTGAACTTTTTAGATTCTTCAAGCGCTCCCGATTTTTGGGCCACCGCGTCCGCGTAGCGCTCAGACCAAACCTCACGCCGAACCGCCCGGACTTCCTGCGCCAGATCTTCGGCCAAAGCGGGCGAAACCACTCCAAAAGTTAAAATAAAAAAACAGAAAAACAGGCGGGCAAACAAGTTCCCCTTAAGTCGCATAAGATTCGTCTCCCGAATAAGTTTGAAGTATTGAATGACTTTCGGACTCTCTCGTCCTGACCAGTACAGTTTACCCCGTATGTTTCACAAAATCAAAAAATACCTTTCATCACGACAAAATATTTGGGCGTCTGGACAGAGCCGTTAATCTCGAAAGACCAACTCAATAGAAAACAATAGCGGGACAATTATCGGCTTGGTAACAAAAAAAATAAGGCTATACTATGCCGCATGGAGCACACCGATTTTGTCCTCGATCCTTTTCAGCAACAGGCGATCGAATGGATTGAAAAAGATCACTCCCTTCTGGTTTCAGCTCCGACGGGATCAGGAAAAACGCTCATCGCGGAAAGAGCGGTCGAAAAGGCGATCTCTCGCGGCAAAGACGTCATTTATACCGCCCCCATCAAGGCCCTTAGCAATCAGAAATTCCGCGATTTCCAGAAGCGATTCGGGCCTGATCAGGTTGGAATCCTCACGGGCGACGTCGCGATTAATCCAGGAGCGCCGCTTCTGATCATGACAACTGAAATTTACCGGAACTCCCTTTTTGAAAATAGCGAGAGAATTAAAAATACCGGCTGGGTCATCTTCGATGAAGTCCATTACATGGATGACTATGAACGCGGGACGGTCTGGGAGGAAGCGATCCTTTTCACCCCTCCCGAAATCCGGATCCTTGCCCTCTCGGCCACCATCCCGAACGTCCGGGAGCTTGCTTCCTGGATGCAAACAGCCCACGACCGGCCAATCGCGGTCATTGAAGAAACCAGGCGTCCCGTTCCGCTCCATTTTTTTTATCAGTGCCAGGGAAAATTTTTCACCAACCTGAAATCCCTCCGAAAAGAAGGCTACTATTCACGGGACAACTGGGACATCTCGCCACGGGAACGAAGACGCGGGTTCCGACAAATGCGCGCGAAACCCAACCGTCTGAACGAACTGCTCGATCATTTGATCCGGGAGGATCGTCTGCCCGCGATCTATTTCGCTTTCAGCCGCAAACGGACGGCGTACCTCGCGTGGGAAATTGCCCACTATGAACTGCTTGACAAACATGAACGCGTCAAAGCTACGGAGATTTTCGACGAAC
>DCTJ01000015.1 GCA_002329545.1 Candidatus Omnitrophica bacterium UBA1443 | reverse complement strand
GGACATTATCATTTTGGGATTACATCTTTCTTTGAAGCGATCAAGCCACAGCCCGTTTACTTTTCGAAGACATTGCCACGGCCGGAATCGGGCAGTCTGACAATCTCGGCCCCAGGATAATAATAACCGAGAATTTCCCGGTATCCGTAACCCAGTTCGCCGAAATACTTCATCCCGTACTGGCACATCCCGACCCCATGCCCCCATCCGCGCNNCTGGCACATCCCGGCCCCATGTCCCCATCCACGGCCCCTGATTTTGAATTTTCCTTCCGGAGTCGTGGAAATTTTAGTGATCAGGTTGCTTTTGAATTTGTCGGGGCCCATCCAGACCCGGAACGCGTCCGCGTCCACCGTTTTTTCCATCCACGTCGAGCGAATGATTATCTCATGCGCCCGCCCCGACAAATCAATTTTTCCGCACCTTATGCCTTTCACTTCCTGGACCGGGATCCCTCCCTTTTCGGCCATCTTTGTCTTGATTTCCTCAGGGGTAAAAACCGATTCCCAACGGTAATGCGGCGACTTCGCGCAAAACTTGCACTCGACTCCCCTGAGCGGTTCCAGGGGCTTTATTCTCCAAACCTGACTGGCATCCGTGNNGTGGTACGCCCGCCACACGTGGAATGAAAATATCCCGGAAAAATTCTTTTTTTAAAGGTCAGAACCTCGCCCGCCGTGTCCTCGACCGCCTGATTTGTTTTTAGATTTTCAATTTTTTTACCGGCATAAACCTGGCTGTAAACACCCGAAGTAACATCGTAAGGTTCTTTCGCCTGCTCCGTCATTTTATAAACGGCGAAAGTTCGGGACGCGACAGCCTGCGCCTTCAGGGCCTCAAGCCCCCAAAGAGGATTAGCTTCAACCGGCACGACACCTTTCAAGTAATCATCCACGGGAAGATAGTTAATCACCTAGNNCCGCCACTCTCTTGATCGCGATCGTGTCACCGTAAACCCGTGAATCCCCCACGCGAACGCCCGCCCCGGCGCTTTGAACGGTAATCAAATCTCCGGGGACCGGTCGGTCCCCAAAAAGAATGTTTGGGTCCTGTCCCCGCACGCTCACGACTGGAAGTTTTTCTCCGGCCGATACTCGCGCGCCCCGGGAATCGTGGATTTCATAGGGCGCCACGCAGGAAATTTTGATTTCATTACGCGGTTTGACTACCAGCACCCGAATTTTTTGAATATTCGCGGGACAAGGAAAGGAACTTTCCCGAAGATCCTGCCCGGCTAGGGCAAATCTCGGAAAAATAAAACTTAAACAAAAAAAACTGGTGATTATTTTATATTTCATGACTTTCCCGTTTCCTGACCTGATTTCTACGTTTTGAAGTCAAAACCATTATCCCTTGTTACGGCTCAAAGGGTCGTCGCATTGATTGCGCGAAAGTGTTTTTCCCGATGCCGTTATCCTGCCCACGACCTAGAGGGAGCGAAGCGAAGGATTTTGCTTCAGATTCTCTTTTCGGGTCCAACCGCCATCAAGGTCGCCAGCGGAACGCGGTGGAAAAACCGAAATTCGAAAGATGCAAACTTCCAAATAAAAACCCCCGCAACCTGTTTTCAGGATGCGGGGGTTTCTCAAAAAAACCTTCGCGTGACGCTCTTACTTGATGGAATCGAGATAAACTTTGAGTTTGGACCAGGTCTGTCGGCCGCAAACACCGTCCGCGGTAAGCCCGTTATCTCGTTGAAAAGCCTTGAGCGCGTCGCGCGTCGCCGGCCCGATTTTTCCGTCAAGGGCCCCTTGATAATACCCGGCCTTCTTGAGCGCTTTCTGAATGTTGACGGCCGGAAGCTCAAATCCTGAAGGCGTCCGGTAGATATTGGTAATGACCGTCTCTTCTTCCTGCAAAGCTCCGAGCCGACTTTCCGACTCAACGATCGCGGACTGCAATTTTCTCTGGTACGCCTCTTCCGCGGAAATCGCCGCGCGCGTGTCTTGCAACGATTGATCCAACCTGACCAGCTCATCGGTGACCGCGCCCATCTGCGCCTGAAGCGTGTCGACCTTTTTGGAGGTCTTCCGCGACGCGCAACCACTGAGCGCCACAAGCCCGATCAAAACAAAAAGAAACGTCAAACGAGTTGTTTTTCCCATCGTGATTTCTCCTGATTGGTGATCTTCTAAGTTAAATAATGGCCACGAAGGCCCCAAGTCTACCAAAATCAATTCGGCTTAGCAATCCCAATTCAATAAGCCATGCTGTAATGTATTTTGCTGACTTTTCGGGGTGGAAATAGAGGAAGCAGAGCTGGTAGCCTAGGATTTTGCGACCAAACAAAAACCAAGGAGGCTTACCGTGAGAACGCTCTGCTTCGAGGGATATTATTTCCAAAGATTCAACCGTGTCAAAGAGGTTTTAAACAACAGCATTGAAACGACTTTTGATATGCACCTGACGAAATTCGCCAACTTCTGGATGGAAAAGGAATTAGAGCTTGAGATCGGCGCCTCCGCCTACGAGCGCACCGGTGTTTCCCGCCCGTATCGTAACGGACACTATATCCGTCAACTTGTCACCGCAAGGGGCGTTCTTGATCTGAAAGTCCCGAGAACCGTAGGCATCAAACCTCGCTTCTCTGTCTTCCGGCACTACAAACGCCGTAGCCAACAGATGGATGACTTGATCGCGGAAAGCATCCTCCTCGGTCACTCGACACGGCAGGCGCGCCGGTTCTTCTCAAAAATGCTCGGCCAAAACTCCGTCAGCCAGCAACTCGCTTCCAGTCTCTTCCGGAAGTGCGACTTTGAACTGCATCGCTGGAAAACACGGCCCATCCGCGACAACGCCAGAATACTCGTCCTGGACGCTATCCACCTCAAAGGGGTCATCCCATGGCTT
Organism: Candidatus Omnitrophica bacterium UBA1443; assembly: GCA_002329545.1. Classification (GTDB taxonomy): domain Bacteria; phylum Omnitrophota; class Omnitrophia; order Omnitrophales; family Aquincolibacteriaceae; genus UBA1443. The sequence continues at coordinate 651 of DCTJ01000015.1, read as the reverse complement.
AAAACAGCAAAACCTGTCCTTTTTGCCTATGCCGTCTATCCGGACGGCTCCGAAGAGGTCTTGGACTTTGAATTAGCAAATGGCGAATCGATACGCTCTTACAGTCGGCTTTGTCTCAAACTCTACCAGAGGGGTCTCCAAAACGTGGATTTAATTGTCAAAGACGATCATGCCGCGATTGAGGAAGCGGTCAGAAACTACTGGCCCGAGGCCCTCTCCCAGGACTGCATCTTTCACCTGCTCCAGAATCTGGCCAAAAAACTGAAGGGATTCAGGCAAAAACATCTCATCCTCAGGGACGCCTCATGGCTTTTTCAGGCCCAAAACGCCGGGGAATTTCAGAAATGGGCAGCCCTGTTCCGGAAAAAATACGCTCGCATCATGAATCTCCCGGCCTTGAAATACTTCGTGAGCAAATGGCATGGCGCTACACAATTCTATGCGTTGGAACCACGCTTCTGGCCCGCCGCTAAAACTACAAATCGACTGGAAAGATTATTCGGTGAGTTGAGACGCAGAATCAGGGTCTTTCGACGGTTCCCTAACACCTTAAGCTGTCAACGATGGACTTTCGCTCTTTTACTCAAACTCAATAACATCAAAAACCCGATACTACCGGCTTCCCAAAGTCAGCAATTTATTTGACAGTGT
>DCTJ01000010.1:26466-29829 GCA_002329545.1 Candidatus Omnitrophica bacterium UBA1443 | reverse complement strand
GCTTTTGTCAGAGCGGACGATGTCGACAATGGATCCTGCTCCAAAAAGCAGTACGAGAGCGACGATGGTGATCCAGACAATAACCTTCATGTTTAGCCGAAAGAATTTGAGCGACATAATGGCGCATAATGTAGCATAAAAGGTTCCTTTTTCGAAAATAAAATGTTTGATAACCGTACAACCGTGAATGAAAAAAATATAAATATTTGCCAGACTCCGGCAGGAAAAGTGGTATACTTCGCCAATGAAAGTCCTTTTAATCAATCCCAAATTTGCTCCCACGATCTGGTCGTTTGAAGGTTTGCGTCCGTTTACGGGTACGAGTTTTTCGACTACGCCTCTCGGGCTCGCGACGGTAGCGGCCCTGACTCCATCCCCCTGGGAAGTTGAAATCATTGATGAGAACGTCGAAGCGATCAATTTTGACAAGCCGGCGGATCTGGTGGCCATCAGCGCGTTTAATGTCCAGTACTATCGCGCCCTGGAAATTGCCAGGGAATTTCAGTCGCATGGCCGGAAGGTTGCGTTTGGAGGCCCGTACTGCAGTCTTTTCCCTGAGGCTTTTGAAGGCAAGGCGGATCACCGCATTGTCGGTGAGGCTGAGGAAATTTGGCCTCTTTTCCTGAGAGATTTTGAAGAGGGGAAGGCTCGGGAACTTTACGTCGCGCCCAAAGCCAGTGTTGATATCCGGAAAACTCCCGTGCCGCGCTATGACCTTCTGAAGGGTAACCGTTACAACATGTTTGCCCTGCAGACCACGCGCGGTTGTCCCTATAGCTGTGAATTTTGTGACATTATTATTACGGATGGCCGGAAGCCGCGAACGAAGACTGTGTCACAGGTGATCGCGGAAGTGGATCATTGCGTCCAACAGGGCGCGCATTACATCGTGTTCGGGGACGCGAACTTTATCGGGAACATCAATTTTGCCCGCGAGCTCCTGAGGGCGCTGGCCGATTATTCCAGAGAGAATGATTATCCGATCGAGTTTTCCTGCGAGCTGACGATCAATGTGGCGCACCACCCTGATCTGCTTGAACTTCTCCAGGAAGCTAATTTTTACTCCGTATTTGTGGGGATTGAGTCGCCCCGCAAGCAAAGCTTGACGGAGGCCGGCAAACTTCAGAACACTCGTGAAGATATCCTTGAGGATATCAAACGGATACAGTCTTATCACATTTCCGTGGTGGCTGGCATGATTGTCGGGTTCGATTCGGACGATCGGCTTATTTTTAAAGAAACGTATGATTTTCTTCAGACGCTCGGAATCCCGTTCACGACATGCGGAACCCTGGTGGCATTACCGAACACGCCGCTTCTCAAGCGTCTTGAAAAGGAGGGCCGGCTTCTGGATCTTGAATGGACCGACATGAACGGGCACGGCGCTTCCGACTGCAATTTTATTCCCAAACAGATGACTTCGCAGGAGCTCCGGCAAGGATACAATTGGCTGAGTCGATGTCTTTATCGTTATGATAGCTACGCGGATCGTTTGGTGACCGCGCTAAGCCGGTTTCGCAATCGAAACAAGGAGCATAAACGGGCCCGGCTGAATGGGAATTTTCTCTGGCTCCTTTTGAAGGTATTCGCTTATTACACGCTGACATGGGAAAAGGGACGGATACGTTTCTTTTACAGAACCCTGTGGCGTGTCGCGACCGGTGGGCCGTTTTCGGTGGGGAAGTGGCTGGAATTCTTCCGCTGGATTGCCACCCACCGCGCTTTCAGGAAGTATATTCTGGAGACCCAGGGGGATCCTGAGACAATGGACCCGAATACCCCTCCGTTTTCAAGTTCTCAGAGTGAAATTCCCGAGAAACTTGACATCCTCGAAGAAGTATCGGTCCCGGTTGGCAAGTAGAGACGGGTATATCACGTTTTCCGAAACACTTCCATTACCGTCATTTCTGCCGCAAATAACCTTTGTATTCTTTTTTTTCATAAATATAATACACCACTCTGTAAACCCCGCCGGTTTTTAGAAGCGGTTTCATGAGGCTATTTCTGTTTTTCCGATCTTCGGGGAAACAACGGGTTGGAAATATGGGTGAAATCGCCTCGAGCCTACCTTGGGTGCGGATGTTTTCTGAAAGTCTGTAGCGGCGGTTTATTTGAAGGATCCTATCAAGGAGACCCTTGATGTTGCCCTTCAGAACAGGGTGTCCCTCAGGGCGAGTGGTTTGGAAAGATTTCCAGGCCCCTCATTTGCGTGTATCCTCAACAAAAGCAATCAAATCGGAGATCTGTCTGAGTGAAAGCGAAGAAGATCGTTAAAAAACCTGTTTCCAAAGTGAAACCTATTGCCAAAGTGTCCCGCGCAGTTTCTTCCAAGATATCCAGGAAGACTTCTAAAAATTCTGGTAAAAAGAAGAAGCCAGGTTCCGGGAAACTGTCCAAGGCTGTACCGGCGGCAACGCTATCCCCCAAAGAAATGGAGACGGTTCTTGAGCGCCTTCTGGTGATCGGCAAGAAACAGGGTTTTGTAACTATCGAACAGATGAAAAAGAATCTGCCGACCGAAATGCAAGGGGCTGAAAAAGTAGAAGAAATAATCGCGAAGCTGAATGAAAAGAAAATTCAGGTGACAAGTGAATCGGTGGGGGAACAAGGGAAGTCCACAATTGACTCCCTGCATGATGTCGATACCAAAAAGACGAAAAGTTCCGAGCTGGAAGAAGACGGGATCGAAGAGCCGGAGAAGGTGCGGATTGATGATCCGGTCAGAACATATCTCAGACAGATGGGGCAAATTTCCCTTTTGACCCGCGAGCAGGAAATTGCCATTGCCAAGAAGATCGAAGATTGCGAGGAAGATCTTAAAAAGGCCGTTTACCAGACTCACGCGGCCCGGTACGAATTGCTTGAGCTGGCCCGAAAAATCCTGAATGGGGAAATCCAGCTGGAAGAAATTGTCGATGAGGACCAGGAAGTCAAGATCCAGACGATCAAGAAAAAGATGAAACAACTGATCCGGAAATTCAGGGCTTCCCGCAAGCAGGACAATGTTTCCGGTATTTTGTTGCAGTTTAATTTGAGCATCGCGATCGTGGAGCAGATTATCGCGACTCTTCGGGCCAAGCTTCGTGAACTCAGAAAGAATCGGGATGAGATTAAAAAAGTTCGCAAACGGCGTATCCGCGGGAAGATTGGTTTGTTGGAGGAACGGAATCAGCAGATTATTAAGGAACTTGGTGGGTCGGAGGCCGAGCTTCTTGAGCATTTTAAAGAGATCATCAAGCGCGAACATGAGTTGTCCAAGGCGAAAAAAGCCTTGGTTGCCGCGAACCTCCGGTTAGTGGTGAGTATCGCTAAAAAATACACGAACCGCGGCTTGTCGTTCCTGGACCTGATCCAGGAGGGCAA
>DCTJ01000010.1:0-26458 GCA_002329545.1 Candidatus Omnitrophica bacterium UBA1443 | reverse complement strand
TGGTGGATCCGCCAGGCCATTACCCGCTCGATCGCGGATCAGGCGCGGACCATTCGTATCCCGGTTCACATGATCGAGACCATCAATAAATTCTTTCGTGCGTCGCGGCATCTGGTGCAGGAGACGGGCCGCGAACCGACACCCGAAGAAGTAGCGCATGTCATGAAGATGCCGCTCGACAAGGTGAAGGGAATCCTCAAAATTGCGCAGGAGCCCATCAGCCTTCAGACCCCGATTGGGGATGAGGGGGATACCACTTTTGGTGACTTCATCGAAGACAAGTCGGCTGTCTCGCCGGCGAACGCGACGGCCTACAGCATGCTCAAGGAGCAGATGGACGATGTTCTTTTGACGCTCACCGAGCGGGAGGAGAAGGTCCTTCGTCTGCGATTTGGGATTGGGGACGGATACCCGCGGACTCTGGAAGAGGTCGGGCACATCTTTAACGTCACTCGTGAACGTGTGCGGCAGATTGAAGCGAAAGCTCTTCGAAAGCTTCGCCATCCGACGCGTTCCAGAAAACTCAAGAATTTTCTGGATATCAAGCTAAGTGAATAATACAATGTCCCTGCGCGGATTTTGTCAGGCGCGTTGATGAGCCTCTCAAGTGAGGAACAGATATGACCGAAGATTCAAAAAGCATTCTTGTGATAGACGATGAAGATGACGTTTGCCAGATTGTTAAAGCCAGATTTGAATCGCTTGGATACAAGGTTTTGACCGCGAATGAAGGCGTTGAAGGATTTAGGAAAATTGAAACGTCCAAACCCGATGTTGTGCTTGTGGACGTTCGTATCCCCCAGGGAGAAGACGGCCTGACATTCCTTCGCAGGTTGCGTTCCTACCGTCATGATGATATTGCTCTCCAGACCCGGATCCGGAAGACGCCCGTGATTATTCTCACGGGGGTCGGGGCGACCATGCGGTCTCTGTTCGAACTTGAAGGGATCAGCGGCTACATTGAAAAACCTTTTGATCTCGCCAATCTGCAGACCAAAGTTGAGCAAGTGCTTCAATCCTCCTGAAAAATTTTTTTCTCCGAAGCAATTGTTTTATTGCCAAGCTCTTTTTTCTCCGATATCCTAATCCTAAATCGAAATATAAAGGAGTGCCACTGTGTTTTTTTTGGGGCCCGTAGCTCAGTTGGTTAGAGCAGGCGACTCATAATTCCCCGTTTTTCTTTTCCTCTTTTGTCGGAAAATTCTCCAGGATTGGCGTGGTTGTCGTGCCAAGAATGATGACGGTTCAGTGCCTCGAGGGGAAAACCCATCTACGTTTTAAATTTTACTGGGCGATATAGTCTTTTTAAAACAACAATATCCACTGTTTCTACCTAGAGATTCTCAAAAAAAGGAAGTGGATCATGTCTTCTCTGTTTGACGAGCTGATAGGAGAGCGGTTGATTAGTTCGGAGTAGCTTGCTGACGTGAAAATGAAGCAGATTGGAGCCAAGAAACCTGTCCATGAACTCCTTGTGGATATGGGGTTTCTGAAAGAAGAAGATCTCCTTAAAACGGCCTCCAGAATTTACAAGATGCCGCTATCTGATCTGGGCCAGGAGACCATTGATCCTGAAGCCCTTCGCTTGCTGACGCGCGAGATCGCCAAACGATACGGGGTGTTTCCGGTCAGACGCGAAGAGGATGTCCTTGTTCTTGCCATGAGTAACCCCCAGGATCTCATGGCGATGGAGCAGGTGAGGATGCGGACGAAACTCAAAGTGAAACCCACCCTTTGCACGAAGAGCGATATTAACAAGGCCATCAACAAATACTACCAGACGGATGATTCAATCTATGACATTCTGAAAAATGTTCCCGATGTGGCTCCGTTCGAAATTATTCGGGAAGAAGAAAATGGAGAAGTTGTTATCGATCAAAGCTCCATGAAGGATGCGCTCAAGGCCCGGGCCAGCGAGATTCACATCAAACCGGAAGAAAATCAGGTAAAGGTCCGATATCGGATTGGTGGGGATCTTCGGAACATCATGGAAATACCCGCCCAATTACAGGTGGAGCTTGCCGCGCGGATTAAAATTCTCGCCGGCATGGATGTCGTGGAAAAACGGAAGCCTCAGGATGGACGGCTCAAGTTGCTTTTTCAGGACCGAAAGATTGATTTGAGAATTGCGACGATCCCGACCGCCCACGGTGAAAAAGTGGAAATCAGGATACTGGATCCCAAGGCGATGAAGGTCGATCTCGACAACGTGGGGTTTGATCCACAGAGCCTGCAAAAGTACAAGAATCACATTGTCAAACCCCAGGGGATGGTTCTGGTGACAGGGCCGACAGGTTCCGGGAAAACAACCACGCTTTACGCGACGCTGAATTACATCAAATGTGAAACAAAGAATATTGTGACCATCGAGGACCCCATTGAATATCTGATCGAAGGTATTAACCAGACCCAGATTAATCCCGCGAAAGATTTTCTGTTTTCAACGGCGCTTCGCAGTTTCTTGAGACAGGATCCGAATGTGATATTTGTCGGAGAAATAAGGGATCGGGAAACCGCTGACATCGCTTTCCGCGCGTCGCTGACGGGCCATCTCGTGCTGTCGACCTTGCATACGAACAGCGCCGTGGCTTCAATTACCCGGCTTCTTGATCTCGGGCTGGAGCCTTATTTAATCGCGTCATCGTTGGCCGCTGTTGTGGCCCAAAGACTTGTCAAGAAGATATGTCCCCATTGCAAGGAAGAATATACGCCGGATCCGTCTGAACTTGAAAAAATCAGAAGTTATCTGGACAAAGTCAGCACGCCCCGGTTTTACCGGGGAAAAGGTTGTGAGGAATGCGGTTTTACGGGATTTTTCGGGCGGATGCCGATCCTGGAGCTTTTGGAAATTTCGGAAGCGATCAAGGCCATGATCGAACGTAAAGCTTCCGCCAACGAGATTCTTACTGAGGCCAGGAGGGAAGGGTTGAAACCGTTATCAACCGCCGCGATTGAGAAAATGCTTGAAGGGCACACCACCCTGGATGAACTTGCCCGGGTCATTGTGCTTGAAGAGGACGAGGTAAGTCGCATGGCGGCCAAACGTGGCGAACGACCCCGGATCCTGATCGTGGACGATGAAGAGGATATTCTGCGGGCGTTGGAGAAACGGCTTATGATGGCCAACTGCGACGTGATTAAGGCGAGGGACGGGAGCGAGGGGCTTCTTCTGGCTTTTCAGGAGAAGCCAGATCTTGTCATTACCGACGTTACGATGCCGAAGATGAACGGATTTGAGTTGACGAAGCAACTTCGTTCGAGTCTGGAGACCGCCGTTATCCCGATCATCATGCTGACCGCGCGGCATGACAAGGAAAGTGAGTTGAAAGGGATTGATGCCGGAGCGGATGACTACATTATAAAACCGTTCGACCATGATAAGCTTTTGGCAAGGCTAAGAATGCTTTTGAGAAGGACTTCTTTTTGAGACTCTCCGTGAGATGCGAGGACTAGAATGCTTTTTACTTATCAGGCAGTGACCGCCCAAGGGGAAAAAGTCAGGGGAACCATTGAGGCTGTTGACAGAAAGGATGCTGGGGTAAAACTCAATGAAAAGGGGCTCCAGCCCGTCGCGATTCAAGAATCGGTTCTGCCCCATTCAAGGCTTTTTAGCCCTCTTTTTGGAAAAGTGCGGTCCGATGAATTGCTCATCTTTTATTCGCAACTTTACGACATGGTGAGCGCCGGGATCAATTTCTTAAAAAGTCTTGAAATGATCTCGGAGCAAACGCGGAACCGAAAGCTGAAAAACGCGATTGACGACATCATCGCCCTTCTCAGGAAAGGCACAAGTATCTCCGACGCGTTTGATCAACATAAGGACATTTTCCCGCCGCTGTTTGTCAGCATGATCAAAAGCGGGGAAGCCAGCGGAGAGTTGGAGACTGTGCTTCGGAATTACAATGTTTTGTACGACGAACATCTTGAAATTCAGCGTAAAATAGCGGGCGCCCTTTTTTATCCCGTGGTACTTTTTTGTTTGGGTATGGCGGTGATTTTGTTCCTTGTGGTTTTTATCGTTCCTAAATTCGTTGAAATCTTCTCGACGGCCGGGATTGCCTTGCCGATGATCACTCAAGTGTTGTATGTGTTTGGAACTTCGGTGATCCGCTACTGGTATTTGATCTTTGCCGTTACGGGTTTGGCCGCCTGGGGAATCTGGCGTTATCTCAAGACAGGCCCGGGCAGATATCATGTCGATTCCTTGAAGCTTATGATCCCTGTTTTTGGTCCCCTGAATCGAAATGTCGCTTTCTCGAGGTTCCTGACCACGATGGGATTACTTTTGAAAAGCGGGGTTTCCATTATCAAGGCCCTGGAACTGGCGAGCGACGTGATGCAAAACGTTGTCTTACAAAGTTCCATGGCGGAATTTCCGGAAAGGATGAGAAGAGGAGAGACGCTCTCGGTCATGTTGCGGGCCGATAAAAAGATTCCGGCCAGTCTTATCCAGATGGTGGCGATCGGGGAGGAGACGGGCAATCTGAGCGGGATGCTTGAGAGGGCGGGTGTTTTTTACGCGAAGGCCGTGGAAAATACGGTCAAGAAAATAACGGTCATGATCGAACCTTTTTTTCTTATCGTGATGGGCGGCGCGGTCGCCTTTATCATGGCTTCCATTCTGACGCCGCTGTTCCGAATGATTAATCTTGCGCAAATGTAGCCGATCTTTCTTTAACCGTAGAATGGGGGAGTGTATGCGAAAAGGTTTTACGTTGACTGAAATCATGGTGGTGATAGTTGTTCTTGCGATCATTGCGTCGATTGCTATTCCCAATTTCAGCCGGATCTCCTTGAATAATAAAATCACAAAATCCAAGGCGGGATTGAGAGCTCTGCAGGTCGCGGTCGAAAATTATTATTTATTCAATCGGCGAAGTTATCCCGAGACGCTTGGTCAGCTTACGAAAACAGATGCGTCGGTCGTGAAGACCATCCCCCTCGACCCTTTTTCTGATACGGTTTATGGGTATCATCGCTCACCCAGCGGAAAAAATTACGTGATTTTTTCCGTCGGGCCCGAAGGAAACGGAAGCGCTTCGGTCGGTGACCCTGAGGTTTTAACGGAGCATAACGGTTCCAGTTGCATTTATGTTTCCAATGTTCGGGAGGACGACCGACCATGAAACGGGGTTTCAGTCTCGCGGAGGTCATCATCGCCCTTGCCATTTTGGCGGGGGTAATGGCGGCTTTGTTGATGGCTTTCACGATGTCGCTTGGGGGAGCGAAGAATGTTGAAGAAGCGAGCTTGGCCTTGGAAATAGCCGATTCCACCATGGAGCAACTCAAAAATACAAGTTACGCGGATTTGCAAAATTTTACGAAAGATTCCGAGACGATTTATAACGGGGTCACGGGATATAGCGTCCAGGTGACAACTACCAAGCCGGAAGATCCGGCCCGCGTCGACGTGACTGTGTCCTGGACCGGTAAGGGTTCGGCGTCGAGTTTGACCTTGACGACGTTTGCGGCGAATTACTAGCTTGGGATTTTGGGAGAGTAAGGTGATGAAAAATCGGATCAGGGGTTTTACGCTTGTTGAAGTGCTTCTTGTGTCGCTTATGATTCCTGCGGTCATTGCCATGCTTTTTTTTATGTTCCAGGCGGTGACGGACAGTTGGACGATGCAGGGAACGAGAGCCGGTTTGTCGGTCAGCATGAACAAGGCTTTACGGACGATGTCTTTGGACCTTCGCAATGCCAGACGGGTTGTCAGTCAAGGTAACCAAGAACTCAGATTCACCCAAGATGGATCGACCTACTTTGTCTATTATCTTTTCTCTAAATCTGCTTCTTACCCTTTTTCTAAATCTGATGCTTATCCTCTCAAAGTCGATGGCGATCTTTGCCAATTGAGAAAAGCTACTTTGTCCGGAGGGATGGACGGGAATTTTCAGTATGGAAGCGGGGAGCTTGTCGCGAAAGGTATTCTTCCCCCGCCGGTGTCCAGTTTGTCGTTCCAGTCACCGATTGTTACCATCGATCTCACGGCTCAACAGAGTCGCGATTCTTTGCGGCTGGTTCGTACGATAAGGCCGCGAAATTTATGAAAGGAATCTTTATGAAAACGGGCCGGGCTCAAAAAGGATTTGTGCTCGCACTATCAGCGATCCTTCTTTTGTGTATTTCGGTTATTTTGGCGGCGTTCGTTTTTTTGACGACGTTGAGGTCGAGATCACTGGCGATCGGGGTGGCTAGTGTCAAGGCGTTTTGGCTCGCCGAAGCCGGTATTCAGCGGGTCGCTTCTCAACTCAAACTGGATCTGGATTATCGTTCCCACCCCGTGGACCTTAACGGCAGGCTGGGTGAGGGAAGTTATACAGTGAGCGTTGCTACTCCGGCGGATTCGGGAGTGTGCGTCGCAACCTCCACGGGAACGGTGGACGGAATTTCGCGGACGATTACCCAGACATTGACGATTCGCGCCGCCGGTTGGGGATCACAGTTTACCGAGTATGCGGTATTCGCCGGGGTGAAAAACAGCAATGTTACCTTGAGGAATAATGCGGAAATTCAGGGAGACGTGTATGTGGGGGGAACGGTCCGGACGATGGATAGCTCCTCAGTTTCGGGAACAGTTTTTGCCTCAAGCGGTAGCGGGAATTATGTCCGGGAACCACTTCCCACTCCCCCAGTGCCGATACCGACACTTACCAAGAAATGGTATGACGATGCGATATCAGTTGCGAAAACCTACCCCAAGGGAAATGTCACGTATACGTCCATTGATTTGACGGGTCAAACCCTTTATGTGAACGGCAAGGTAAGGCTTACGAACGCCTCGGGGACGGGTACGATTGTCAGCGTGGGAAGCCTGGAGGTGAACGGAACGATCGGTAGCGGTGTTTCTGTCATTTCCGACAGCACAGTTTCGATCGGTGCTAATAGCCGGGTTTCTCCGGATGTGATGTTTTACGGAAGAAATGCCGTGACGGTGGATAGCCCGGGCATTGTGATGGAACAGGTGGCGATTTTCTCGCCCGGCAAAGTAGACATTGCAAATGGAGCCCAAATCAGCGGAGTGGTATTTTCCGATGGCAATATTACGGTGAGTGGAAACTCCGTTGTAGCGGGGTCGGTGGCGGCGGGTGGCAACATGACGCTTAACGCATCAACGGTGATACAGGATAAGGATAAATTGCCCCAGCGGGTACCGTTTGGGGTCGCCGGAACCCTGGTCACGGTTTTGCTTGTATTTCTGATTTTTTCCTTATCTCGCACGCGCGCCGAGGCGATTCGAATCGCGCGAAAGCTGACCGCCCATTTAAGCGCGAGCGAAGAAAAACATCGTCTCCTCATTGAAAATAGTCATGACATTATTTACACGCTTAATGGGCAAGGTGTCTTTACTTTTGTTTCTCCATCCTGGACGACATTGCTTGGGCATTCGGAGAATCAGGTTTTGGGGCAACCTTTTCAGGCATTTGTTCACCCGGAAGATGTTGAAAAGTGCAAATTGTTTTTCCGTCAGGCCATGGGAGCGGGACAACCTCATGTTGGAGTTGAGTATCGCGTTAAAAATGCCGGGGGGAGCTGGCGATGGCATGTTTCAAATGTGATGCCCTTAAAGGATTCAGAAGGTGTTGTGCTGGGAATTGAGGGAAGCGCGAGTGATGTTACCGACCGAAAACTGGCGGAGGATGAAACTCGCAAAAGTTCCGATATGATCCTGCTTTTACTTAACTCGACGGCTGAAGCGATTTATGGGATTGATCTTGAAGGGAATTGTACTTTTGCCAATCCGGCCTGTCTCAGGATGCTGGGCTACGAAAGCGCAAACCAGCTTTTGGGCAAGAATATTCACCAAATGATCCATCATTCGGATATGGAGGGGAACCCAATACCTCCCGATGCCTGTAAAGTATGCCAGGTGCTGCGCGAAGGTGAGGGAGTTCATGTTGAAAATGAATGTTTGTGGCGTTCCGATGGCACCAGTTTTCCCGTGGAGTACTGGTCGTTCCCCCAGAGGATCGACGGAAAAGTGTCGGGCGCCGTCATAACGTTTCTCGACATTACCGAAAGACGTGTTGCGAATGAAAAAATACGACAACTTTCCGAAGCGGTGGAGCAGAGTCCGGCTTCCATTGTCATTACAGACAAAGAGGGGAATATTGAATACGTTAATACCAAGTTTGTGCAGGTGACTGGTTACTCGGCGAAAGAAGCGATTGGCCAAAACCCGCGTGTGTTGAAATCCGGGGAGCGACCCCAGGAATTTTATAAAGAACTCTGGGAAACCATCCTGGCGGGTAGGGAGTGGCAAGGGGATTTTCATAACAAAGCAAAAGACGGAAGATTTTTTTGGGAGTCGGCCTTGATCTCGCCCGTTAAAAATGAGAACGAGAAGATCACTCATTTTGTGGCTGTTAAAGAGGACATTACCGAACGGAGAAAAGTTCAGGAGGAAATCAAAAGACAATCGGCTCTGATTACGTCTCTCCTGGACTCAATCCCCGATCTTGTGTTTTTCAAGGATCTAAACGGTGTTTATATGGGTTGCAATCCCAGCTTTGCCGCCTTCATTGGTCGGCCCAAACAAGAGATCATCGGAAAAACAGATTATGATTTTTTTAGTAAGGATGTGGCGGAAGAGTTTAACTTAGCGGGAACTCCCCACCCGTGAGGGTGGGGATGAGAGCCGTCCCAGCATTTTCCGATCTTTGATATACTGAGGCCATGAAGTTAAAGAAAGCGGCCCATGCCGTATACAAGACCCAATATCACATTGTGTGGGTGACCAGATACCGTCGTCAGATACTGAACCGCGGGGTAGGGTCGTATTTGCGCCGAAAGTTGCAAGAGGTTCGGGAATATTATCCAGACTGGGAATATATCTCGATAGGGATCGACAAAGATCATATACATCTACACATGATTATTCCCCCGAGATATAGCGTGAGTGAGGTGGTGGATGTGCTCAAAGCAAATACGAGCCGGGAGATCAAGGAGACGTTTGAATTTTTGAGGAAAGTATATTGGGACGGCAGGGGTATCTGGTCAAAGGGCTACTTCGTGTCCACGGTAGGTATCGAGGAACGTGTCATACAGAAATACGTAGAGATGCAAGGCAAGGAAGATGCTGGGCAAGCGGAGCTTGAATTTTGATTTTAGTACCACGCCCGTAAGGGCGTGGGTATCTATCGGGAAAAGACAGGTTTTTTTTCTAAACAAACAGAAGACAAACATTTAAAATCACGATGTGTTGATAACGGTCCCCCGCGGGACATGGGAGGAGCAAGACTATGGCAACCAATACGAATGTGAAAGCGACGGGACGTCCTTATAAAAGACAAGTGCGAAATATCATAATCCACCGTCCGATGCAGCGCGAATTTTCATTCATGCTGATCGCGCTTTTTATGGTGGCGTCGGCGGCCATTGCCTGGATTATCCACCAGACCATTCGCGATGCGGCTTTTGGCGGGGGGCTTCAGTTCGGAAAGATCAATCCCTTCCAGATTCTTTCAGAGGTCAGCCATCAGGTTATTATGCGCGTGACCCTGGTATTGATCGCGACTTTGATGATTATCGGGGGCTACGGGATTGCGTTTCTTCACCGGGTCGCGGGTCCGATGTTCCGGATTCGACAAACACTTCTTAGGTTAAACAGAGGAGAATCGGTTCCTGATATCAAGCTCAGAGAGGGTGATTTTTTCCACGAAATGGCTCACGATCTTAATGTTTTGATAAAACACTCTCGATTGACTCAAGAGAAGCTTTCCGAGATGAAAAATGGATTAAACGAGATTTCTCGGTCGGCGTCCTCCGATGAGGTGCGGGGAAAGGTCCAGCGCTTGAAGGAGCTTGTTGATTCGATTTCTTAAGTATAAGAAAACAGAAGCCACGTGATGGCGACAAGAAAAGAGCAAAAATATTAATTTTTTTTAATGATAAAATTGATCTATTATGCTATCTCAACTTTTCTTGTAAATACTTTTATAAGCGTGTATACTCTCGTCGACCCTCGCCAATTAAGTTTATTACACGAAAGGAGTCAACAGAAAATGAAGATGTTTAAATTCGCAATAGCTTTACCCCTAGTTTGTTTGATGGTTCTGGGGTTCGGTGTTTCTCTGCCGAATGCTTTTGCTGCCGACGAGCTTGTGATCGCCGATTTTGACACGGGTGACAAGCCGAATAATATCGGTGGTGATTTCGGGGGATGGGATAAGGACCCGAACGATGATACCCAGGGAACCGTGATGTCATTTGCCACGGATGATGCTAAAGGTGATCCGGCGGGTTATTCGATCCGTCTGGACTATGACGTGGATTCTCCAAACCCGGCGTATAACGGGTTCTGGATGAAGATGAATGGCGAGGACGCGACTCCCTACAACACCCTTTGTTTCTACATCAAGGGTGACGGTAAAATCGGATACACGAAGCGTGTGAAGCTCGAGCTCAAGGATATGTCAGGCAAGGCGTCACCGTATATCGTGAGCGATATTACCGAGCAGTGGCAGAAGGTCTGCATCCCGTTTGAGAAGTTCCGCCGTATTGAAAATTGGAGCTCTTTGAACGAATTTGTCGTGGTGTTCGATGATATTAACTCGAATCCCAAGACCGGTACCATCTATATTGACCAGGTTTCTCTGGCCAATCAGTAATTCAGAATTTCGTTTAAGAATAGCCCCGTGGCCTGTTGGCCTCGGGGCTATTTTTTTATAAGCACAACCGCGTATGTCGGAGGGTCCTAGTTCGTACCTGTTCACAAGGATTCTGACGTGTTAGAAGGGAATTTTTGAAGTCTTTCTCGGAAGTGAAGTGAACGCAAATCCGGCCGATAATATCGGACTGGAGGTTCGAATGTCCGGTTCTGAAAATGTTTCCTTCATCAAGGTAAGCCGCGTTCTACCCGTAAGGCGATGGCAGGCACTGCGCCTTATCGCTCGGGTTGAAGATTTTCCCGCCCTGGTTCCAGCAATTAAAGAATGTCGAATTATTGACCGGGATTACCGGCGAACCATAACTTCCTGGGCTGTCGAGATGGATGGCATTCCCATTTGTTGGCGGGAGGAAGCCCTCTTTGATTATAAAAATTTTATAGTGCGGTTTAAGGCCCTGACGGGTGATTTGGAAAGTTTGGAGGGGCACTGGAGTTTTCTTGAGGGGCCTTCCGGTACCACGGAGGTTGTGGTGGAGGCGGCCGTCCGGATTGGTGTCCCGATCATGGATCAGATGGTCGGCGGAATGATCACGGAAAAGATCCGGGGGGTTTTCGAATCGCTACTTCGTTTTTTTGAAGAATCGATCATCGACAAGCGTTATCAAAAAATGGATTCTCGGGGGGCAAATGCCGTCTCGGGGTTTGGCGTGATCGGGCATCCTTATAATTTCCAGCACCTCATCCAGTATTTACGCTCCCTGAATCCGAATTTTAATCCGCCTTCACCGGGATTTCTTGGAAAAGTTTTTGATCTCATGCCGGCCTATGTTTCCTATGATATCAAGGAATTCAGATCGGCGACTGGAGCCGTGACCCGGGGGGCTTTTATTTCCTGCAATATCATTCCCGAAATGCTCGCGCTGGATATAGAAAATGTCATTCGAAAAGTGGTCGATTCCTGTAAGGTGGCGGAGCGGCAAGGACTTGGGATTGTAGCCTTGGGCGGATTTACGTCGATTGCCGGTGAACGCTATGGAGACGTTTTTTTAAAGCAAGTTAGGATTCCTGTCACGACCGGAAATACGCTGACGGCGGCCCTCGTGGTTGAGGGGGTTGTCAAAGCGGCCAGGCTCATGGGGTTGGAGCTTTCGAAAGCGCGAGTGACTGTGATTGGTGGAGCGGGTGATATCGGAAGCGCGTGCGCTCGCGCGCTGGCGGCTATGACCAGAGAGGTGACGATCACAAGCCGAAGTTCGGATAATTTAAAAAAAATGGAGAAGGTGATCAAGGCTGTCCGCCACGCGAAGTTTAGAGGGAGTCACGACAATAACGAAGCGGTTCGCCACGCCGATATTGTCGTCGCGGCCGCGAGCGCGCCGCAGTCCATTGTTGATATTTCCAGCTTCAAGCCGGGCGCCATTGTGTGCGATGTCGGGTACCCGAAAAATATTGCCTATGCCGAAACGGATCGGAACGACATCCTGATTTTTGCCGGGGGAATTTGTGAGATTCCGTCCGAGTTTAATCCCGGATTTGACATCGGACTTTCCTCTCCCCGGGTTCTGTACGGGTGTTTTTCGGAGGCGATGGTGCTTGCCCTGGAGGGACGATACGAGAATTTTTCATGGGGGAAAGGGCGCATTACCAGGGAAAAAATGGATGAGATTCTTATGCTCGCGAAAAAACACGGATTCTGCCTCGCGCCATTTTTCTGGGGGCGCCGCGTCCTGTCGGACGCGGAGGTGGCCGGGATCGGGAAGACAGCGGGGCGAATATAAACAATGCGGAGTCCCAATGCGCGCATTTCTTGTCTTCAGGGACACAAAGCGGACAGGCGCCTGAAACAATGAAAGTCCTGGTTACGGGTGGTACGGGGTTTATCGGTTCCACGCTAGTGCGGCATTTGATTGCCGCCGGTCATGAAGTGCGCGTGCTGGTTCGTCAGAAAAAAGACAGTTTTCTCCTGCAACATCTTGATGTCGAGGTTGTAAACGGCGATGTGACGAATCTTCCGGCCGTCGAAGAGGCCGTGCGGGGATGCTCGGTCGTTTTTAACCTCGCTTCGCTTTACGCGTTTTTCCCGTTCTGGAACAAATACCCGAGAGCTATCTACAAGATAAACGTGGGCGGTACCACTCATATGCTTTCCGCGGCGCTCAAGTATGGCGTTAAAAAATTTATCCACACCAGTACCATTGCGGCCCTCAGCGCGAAACCCGGCGGGCTCCCCACGGACGAGACATCCGGTTTTGATTTCCGTGGAGCGAGTCACTACGCTTGTTCAAAGTATCTGGCGGAGCAGGAAGTGCTGAAATATTGCGGAATGGGTCTTCCCGCGGTCATCCTGAACCCCGCGATTGTTGTCGGGGAGCGTGACTACAAACCGACTCCCACGGGGGATGTGATCGTCAAATTTCTGAACCGGAGTTATCCCTGCTATTTTGATACTTGTTGGACGCTGGCTGACGCGGATGATGTGGCCCAAGCGCATCTGGCCGCGGTTGAGCGCGGACGGAGCGGTGAACGATATATTCTTTCCTCTTCGGAGCCCGTCACGCTCCGGGAGATTTTTCAAAAACTCGAAAAACTTACCGGGATCAGGGCGCCTCGACTTCGAGTTCCTTATGGAATTCTTTTTGGGATGACTTATCTGGATGAGCTTTTTTCTCATTACGTGTTCCGAAAAAAAACTCTGATGCCAACAGAAGGTGTCCGGTTTTGCAAGGCGACGGGTTTTTATGATAATTCCAAGGCGATTCGTGAGCTGGGTTATCAACCCACCCCCCTTGAAAAAACTCTGCGGAAGGCGGTGGACTGGTACCGGAAAAACGGCTATGTCGAGGCGCGGGGATTTTTCCGTATCCGCGCGAACGGTTCGAACATCATCTCAAAAGTGATGCGAAGGCTCGGCCTCAGTGGTTACACGGACAAGCTTAATCCCGGGACGCTCTTCTTTTACGCGATTGTGAAAATGCTTATGTGGCTCAAGAAGTTGGGCATGGGGCGCGCCAGGGACGGTTGGCGTGGTGTCGCGCAATGTTATCTTCGAACCGAGCAAGCCAAGTTTGGCCTGGCGGCTTTCAATTTGGATCTCTGGTCAGATTTTCAGGGATTTCATGAGAAAACTTTTGAGAACGCTCGGCGTCATGCCATGGAACGGCTGGCGAAATTTATAAGGGGACAATCCCTGTTTCGGCAGGGACTCCGGTGGAGTTTGTTTTGCGCGAGGTCGTATCCGCGAACTTTCGCGGATCTTGTCGCGGCAGAGTTTGATGAGAAAGGTTTTTGGGTGCGCCTGGAGCCGTGGATGGATCCGGAGCGTGGGGATTTCGAGGAGATGCCGGCGGAGACGAAGGCACTGCTCCTCGCGGGATTGATGGAGATTCTAAACCAGACAAAAGATACTGCGGATAAAAAGAGACCGCTGGTCATCAAAAAAAAGTGGCGCCGCTGGTTCTCAAGACACCGGGATCAGATCCCTGCCGCATGGAGGGAAGACGCCGAAGATTATGGGCGACGGATTTTGGGCGCTTCATTTATTTGTTTTGAAGTGCTTCCCCAGGAAAGGGACTCTGTAGGAGAATCGGACCGTTTTCGGGTGCCTTTCTTTACTCAATATCGGCTTCCCGGTTGCGGGACGCTTGCCATTGTTTGCCGATTCACTCCCGCTTTTGACGGGGCGGATCTCTGGTTTCACTTTAGCCATGTTTCCATGGATGGTGTTCCTTCTCAGGAAATTTTGAATGAACTCAAGCGTCAATGGGGAACTCGAGGTGATTTTTTGTTCCCGTCTTCGGGTTTCCGGCCAGGAAAGATCCCGGATCTTTGTTCTCTGGACGGCAAAAATGAAATTTGTCACGCCTATCAATTTCTTGATTTTCAGCCTTTTCTCAAAGTTCGGAATGATTTGAATAAACGATTTGGGCGGCGCGCGAAACAAGTGATCTCTTCCGCGGCTCTGCTTATCTGGAAACTGGCGCAATACCGGGAATTCGAGGACGTCAAGTTTGCCGTTCCCGTGGATTTGCGAGCGACCCCTGAAAGGGAGAGGACGCTCGGGTTCATCTTTATCCGGCCGTCCATTTATCTTGATAAACATCGTTCTGACCGCGGGTTTTTCGCGTTTCAGCAGGAATTTAACCGCCAGCTTTTTGCGACCCGGAAAAGGCGGAGCGAAAGTTACCGGCTTCTTGAATCCTATACGGTGGTTCCTCCGGCGTTTTACGCGGTGACGTCCAAGTGTTTAATGCGTCCGCTCCAGGAATTTACGGGAACGCTCGGTATCACAATTATCAAAAAAGCGGACTTTTTTGTCGCGCCGGCGAGCGATGTCCACACGGACGGGTTTATCGCTTTCAGCAATTTTTCCCTGCCTTCCGCTGGAGGGGGGAAGGTTGGGGTGGTCAGCATGAAGGGGCCGAAAGAAAAGATCCGGGGGTACATGGATGTCCTCCGTGATATTATGCAAAGGGCGATTCAGCATGATGAACTCTATTTTTAATCCCCAGAATTATTATCTGAACGGCTACGCGATGCCGCATTTCATCGTCGGCGTCCTGATTTCGTTTGAAGGCCTTTTCGTTTTTTTTCAGGGTAAAAAAACAATAACCCACATTGCGTATACGGTCACGACGGTGACGGCGGGAATCTGGCTTACGGGAGTAGGCGTGGCCTGTTCGATGAGGGATGAGGCCATGGCGATTACGTTTTCACGCTGGTACACCTGGTTCGGAATTATTTTTATCACGCCGGCCGTTTATTTTTTTAGCACGACATGGAATCCTGATCTTTTGAGGCGGAAGCTGAAATGGATCTGGTGCCATTATCTGACGGCGGCCGTTTTCTACGCGGTCTGCGTGTCTTCGCCGCATATTGTTTCGGGGATGTATCACTACCGCGCCGGCTATTTCCCGAAGGCTGGAGCGCTGGAACTGGTATTTATTGTGTGGTTCTACACGGTCATGATCCTGTCGTTCCTCAATTTTATCCGGATTTACCGGGAGGCCACGACGACCCTTCTCAAGAAAAACATGAAGCTGATGTTCCTCGCGTTTGTAATCGCGTTTTTTGGATCAGTTGAATATCTGCCCAATTACGGAATCCCGGTATTTCCCGTCGCCTTCCTGCCGATGTTTCTTTTTACAACCATTATGGGATATTGTGTTATTCGTTACCGCCTCATGGATATCGAAACGGTGATTCACAAAACATTTATGTGGTTTGTGACGAGTGCTGTTGCGATCTTGCCGTTCGGAGGGATTATTTACACGGCTCAGCCGATGATGAGGGATTTGTCGCCGCTAGCCGCGGGGGTTTATTTTCTGACGGTCCTTTTTATTTTTTATTTTTACTACCGGTCCGTTCAGCCACGGCTCGACAAACTGTTTCAACGCAAGCACACGAACCTGATGGCGGTGCTCGACCGGTTTTCCGGAGAGCTGGTACACCTCAAAAACTTACGGGATCTTCTCCAGAGTTTTTCCCGGCTCCTGCGCCGCGAGCTTTTTGTCCGCCGTCTTTCAGTTTATCTCCGTGACGAAACGACCGGAAAGATGGTTCCCGCGATCGCGAAGGGAATCCGAAACCTGCGGCCAGTGTCGCTGGAAAGTTCTTTTCTTCAATGGCTGACCGAAACGGATTCGGCCGTGGTGGGGGAACTGGCGGTCAGCGATCCTTCGGTTGAAGTTTTTAAGGTAGAGATGGAACGTCTTTTTTTGTCGACACAGGCCGAGGTGATCCTTCCTTTTATCCTGGGCGGTCGTTTGATCGGGTTCGCGAGCCTTGGCAAAAAAAGCAATTTGCGGCGTTACAGTTTTAATGAAATCCGTTTTCTTGATCGGTTAAAGGTGCCGGCCACGATCGCTTTCTCAAACTCGATGCGCTATGAAGATATCCGGAAACTTTCGGATGAACTTCAGCTTTGGAACCAAGCGCTGGAGGAACGGGTGGAACGCAGGACGCGGGAACTCGCCAAGGCGCAGGAACAGCTTGTCCAGGCGGAGAAACTCGCGACGCTTGGGACGCTGGCAGGGGGGGTGGCGCATGAAATCAACAATCCTCTTACGGCCGTGCTCACCAATGCCCAAATTCTCCGGATGAGCGCTAATGAAGAGGATCTCGAATCGATTTCCTTGATCGAGGAAGGCGCGAAACGATGCCAGGGAATTATCCAGAAGCTCATGAAATATGCACGGAAGACCACAGAAGAAATGCCGCATAAGGACGTGAGTCTTGTCGATGTGGTAAAAGGGACGGTGGCCTTGCTGGGCTATCAGTTTCATCAGGAAAATATCGAAGTCCTGACGCGGCTGGATGAGGGAACACCCACCGTGAAAGGCAACGCGGGCGAGATCGAGCAGGTACTCACCAATCTCCTTGTAAACGCCAAGGATTCTATCCGGTTGGCCAAGGTCAAAGGGCGGATTGTGATCGAAACCCGCCGTACCCCAAAAGGGGTTGAGCTTTGTGTTAGCGACAACGGTCCCGGAATTTCTCCGGAAAATCAGAAAAAAATCTTCGATCCATTTTTTACGACCAAGGATGTCGGGGAAGGTACGGGGCTTGGGCTTTCTGTCAGTTTTGGTATTCTCAAGCGCCACGGCGCCACGATCCGGGTTGCTTCGGAGACGGGACAGGGCGCGACGTTTACGATTGAATTTCCCGTGTGATAAGTCTGAAGCGTTACAGTTGCGCGGGAGAAATCCGATACAAAGGCAAAGGGAAATACGTTTTGATGCGGTGGCTTCCGGTTGTCATTTGAGGTGAAACGATCCGGAGCTGATTTTTTTAGTATTGAAAACAAAGTCGGCGGTGTCGAACCTTCTGATGTTTTGTGGTGGATGTTATGGTTAAAAAAATAACAGTGTCTGTTTCTCTCTTTGTGATTTTGGCCGCGGTATCGGTGTTGGTGGCAATTTTAGTTCAGAGGGTGACCGGACGGTGGGGATTTGCCGGAGCAATCGTGAACAGTATTTTGAGCGTTGGGGTCGTTCTTTCGCTTTATGTTCCTGTTCGGAAATTTCTTGGTTATGTGATGGACCGATATCTGTTTTCCGACGAAGGGGATTATCAAAAGCTTCTGAAAGACGCGTCACGGGGAATGTCCAGCATTGAATCGCTGAACCATCTTACCGGATTGATTCTCCATTTTATTACCATGAAAATGCGGGTCAAGAACGCGGCGATTCTGATTCGGGGCGTTCGAGGCCCTGATTTTTATCTTGTGTGTCAGCGAGGGTACGATAAGCAGTTTCTCTCTCTCGAATTGAGCGCGGAGGACTCATTCCTTCAGTATCTGGCGACGCGGAAACAGGCCGTTGATATTTCAAAGATATGGCAAAAAACAGACACTGGCGACGGTGGCCGAGCGGCAGGGGGAATGCGGCCCGATTATGAAATCATTCAGGACAGAATGGAATCTCTGCGGGCGGTTTGTTGTGTCCCAAGTTTCCTGGGGAAGGAACTGAAAGGCGTTTTGTTTCTCGGTGAGAAAAAATCCGGCGGAGGTTACAGGAAAGAGGACCTGAAACTGATTTATGATCTTGCCCAGGAATCGGCGCCCGCGATTGAAAACGCGCGGCTTTATGACGAATCAAAACACCGGTCGACGGAACTTGAAAAAATCAATCAACAGCTTGAGCAATCCCGAGGGTTCCTTGAGAA
Organism: Candidatus Omnitrophica bacterium UBA1443; assembly: GCA_002329545.1. Taxonomy (GTDB): domain Bacteria; phylum Omnitrophota; class Omnitrophia; order Omnitrophales; family Aquincolibacteriaceae; genus UBA1443. Next base: position 8,187 of record DCTJ01000010.1, on the reverse strand, counting down.
GGTCTTAAGCGAAGCGGAGGGCGCCAACAAGCAACTTCATGACGCCCACGCCCAGCTTATTCACGAGCAGAAGATGGCGACCCTGGGACGGCTTGCCGCGTCGGTTGGACACGAGGTGAATAATCCTCTCACGATTCTTTCGATGAACGTGTCGCGGGCGATTTTAAAGTACCGGAAGGATCCGGAAATCCGGGTGGCCGAGATCATGGATGTTTTTGACAAGATGGAAAAAAACATTGAGCGGATCAAGGCGGTTGTCAATACGCTCACGGGACTTCTCAAAAGGTCCGAGAAAGGAAAATTTGAGCCGCTCTCGCTCAAGCTGATCCTCGAAGAAACGCTTCCCCTGGTGCAATTTCAGACTTATCTTGATAATTTGTCGGGGACGGAAGTTGATTTTAACGTGCCGGGGAACATCCCGCTGATCCGCGGCGATCTTGAGCGGTTGCAGGAAGTTTTTCTTAACATGTTTATTAACGCTTATCACGCGATGGCGGGCAAGCGTCATCGCAAGATCATGGTTTGGGCGGAACGGCTCCCCGGGGATCAGGACATGGTGGCAGTTCACTTCGCGGATAACGGAAGCGGTATGACCGAAGAAGTCAGGAAAAAGATTTTTAACTACGGGTTTACGACCAAACCTTCCGGGAAGGGATCCGGGCTGGGCCTTTACATGTGCAAATACATTATCGAACTGCATGGCGGGACGATTTCGGTTAAGTCGAAGGTTGGAGGGGGGACGACCTTCACACTTACCTTGCCGGTGTATCAAGGAGAGGAAACGGCAAAAAAGATTTCTTCGTCTGGAATCGCGGGATAAAACGGCTAGAATTTTATTTTCGCGTGAGCCTGGCTCTGTTCACGGTGACGGGGCTGTCGGCGTATGTTTTTTAAAAGAAACATGTTGGTAAAATATTCAAGCGGGTTAATATGGCGAACATAAAAAAAATTCTGATTGTGGACGATGAAGCGGGGATTGTTGAAGAAATCCGGAGTTTTCTCGCGGAAGAGGGTTTTGAGGTGGCTACCGCGGACACCGCAAAACAGGGAATTCAACGGATGGAATCCATGGTTCCGGATGTTGTGTTTATCGATGTCAAACTGCCTGACGCTTCGGGAATTGAAGTGCTCAAGGCGGCGAAACAGGGGAGTCCCGGAACCAAGGCTGTGATGGTGACGGGGTATGTAGATCAAAATCTGATGGATGAGGCGGAGGCGATGGGTTGTGATTCTTTTTTGCAAAAACCTTTTGACCTTGTCAGGATTTTGGAAGAGATCGATCGGCTGACAGCCTGAGGATGATGCTATAATCCGCTGAGGACGTGAGTTTCGTTCAGGGTCAGGAATTCGAGGAGTTTAAATGAATTTTATTCAAACAGAAATTGAGGGCGTCGTTGTAATTGAGTCCAGGATTTTTCCTGACCCGAGAGGTTGTTTTTTTGAGAGTTACCGGAAGGATTTTTTTCGTCAGAATGGTATCCCGGATGATTTTGTGCAGGATAATAACAGTGTTTCCGCGAGAGGCGTGCTTCGCGGTCTTCACTTCCAGATTGAGCCGAAGGCCCAGGCCAAGCTCATTCGGGTCGTCCGAGGTTCGGTTTATGACGTAGCCGTGGATCTTCGACAAGGTTCAAAAACCTACGCGCGATATTTTGGAACCGTCCTGTCGGGAGAGAACCGGAAAATGCTTTATATCCCAAAAGGATTTGCGCATGGTTTTTGTGTTCTTGAGGATGAGACGGAGTTTTTCTATAAATGCTCTGAGTTTTATTCGCCCGAACATGAGCGGGGGATTATCTGGAATGATCCAGAGATTTCTATCGCGTGGCCGCGGCTGGACTGCGACTTCATTCTCTCTGAAAAAGATTGTCATTATCCCACATTGAAAAACTTTGGTCGGATGGCTAAAAGCTAAAAATTAAACGTGGCGCGGCTATGGCTCCGAAATCCTTTTAGGTTGGATGTCCCATGTTCTGGAAATGACGGAGGGGGAGTGGTTCTTTACCACGACGGGGAAACTTGTTTCAAAGGTGTCATAAAAACACATTTGGGTTTCCTGGTGGCAATAATAAAAAACTCCGGTCAGCTTAACGTTGGTTTCTCCAGGGTTTCCCCGGAAGGCGATTGGGTAAGGTGGGTGGAGTGGGCTAAAATTTTCTCCGCAGTGTCGACTTAGTTTTACGATGTCGGGATTTTCGCTTTCGCAACTGAGTTGGTAGGGAGAACTCTGGGTGAATTGGTATCCCGCGGGTAAGCTGAAAGAAAGCTCAATGTAAGAAGGAGATGTTTTGGGGTCCGCCTGGATTTTCTTGCCGGAATTAAGGACTATTCCCAAAGCGGCGATGGCGCCCAAAATGGCGAGCACGAAAAGAATTTTGATTTTCACCGGAAACCTCCCCTTTCTCAAGGGATCATAGCATAGAAAAAGTCGGGGTCTTAAGTGAATTTTTCTCCGAACTGATTCCTGCTTTCACGTGTCAAAGGAGCGGCGATGAAAATTTTGGTGATGGTTAAAGCGAACTCGAAACATCCGCGGGTTGAAGAAGTTTCGCCCGGTGAATTTCGAGTCCACGTCAAGGCTCCGCCGAAAGAGGGGAAAGCAAACGAGGCGGTGCTGAGGGCTTTGGCGGAGCATTTTCATGTTCCCCTCAGTCGGATCGCGATAGTCGCCGGCATGTCTTCGAAACGCAAATGGATCAATATCCATGAATGACAAAAGTTTTATGAAGTCATGCTTGCCTTTTCTGATATGGGGATGGATTTCTGAAAAGGATTTCTAAAAACGCCGTGAGTGGCGAGTTAATCGTTGTGATAAAATAACATCATGTTTCGAAAATTAGCCGAATTCATAGATCGTTTTCGCTGGCCCATATTGCTCGCCCTGATCGTGAGTCTCCTTATCATGGGAATCGCGGTCACCCGCCTAAAGGTTGATCCCTCCATCGAGCCTCTCTTCATCAAAAAATCNNCAAATACTACCAGCAATACCGCGAAAAATACGGTTCCGACCAGATGGTCGCGATCGCCATGGCGACGAATGATCTTTTTACGGAAGAAAATTTTGAGATCCTGAAAAAGGTAACGGATGGAATTTCGAGTTTTGATCGCGTGGAGCGGGTTATTAGCCTCGCTAATGCCCAGGATATCCGGCACAAGTTTTTGGGGGTCAAGACAGAGTTGGCCTTCAAGGAAGTGGAAGAAGGGGAGAAAAGCGTCGATCAGATGAGAGACCGGATTCTGGCCAATGAACTTTATGTCAGCAACATCGTTTCAAAAGATGGGAAGAGCGCCAACATTATCGCGTACCTTAAAACCGATGGCGATCCTGCCGCGAACGGAGAATTTATTGAAGAATTGAAGGACTATCTGATTGATTTTGAGAGGCCAGGGCTTAAATTCCATATGGCCGGGGCGCCAATTGAGCAATATGAGTTTATCCGGCTGATTCATCGCGACCAGATGGTTTTTATTCCCATCATTACCCTGATCCTTGTGGCCACGACCTTTTTGATCTACCGAAGTTTCGCGTGCATGTTTCTTTCCATGTCGATTGTTTTCACGACGCTCATCTGGATGCTTGGGACGATCTCCCTCCTCGGACAGGAGCTCAATCTGATGACATCGCTTCTGGCTCCCGTGATCATGATCGTCGCGGTGCTGAACGCGACTTATCTCATCAATCTTTTTTTTGAAATTCGTCCCCATCAGCCAAGTTTGAGAGAATCGGTCGTACTCACCATTCAGCAGTTGGGACTTCCTTGTCTTCTCACTCATTTTACCGCGACCCTCGGGTTCATGTCCCTTGCCCTGAATAATATCCCGGCAATCCAGAGCTTTGGCCTTTACGCCGCGATGGGGACTATCTTCGCCTATGTGATCGAGATTGTTTTGACGGTGGTGTTGGTTCCCATCTTGCCGTATCGGCCCCAAAAGGTCGATGTCTTTGACGAGAGGAACTTTTTCAACCGGGTTCTGATCGGTTTTCTTGAAAATCTTGAAGCGCGCTGGCGATGGCTCATTTTACTTGTGACGGCGCTGATCATTATCTTTTCCATCCAGGGTGTGATGAAAATCAAGGTAGACACCAATATCGTAAAACAGATGAAACCGACTTTGCCGCTGGCGATCGCCACAAAGTTTATCGATGAAAATCTGACAGGCGTTTATTCGTTGGGTTTCGTGATCCGCCGCAAGGACGGGGAGCACATGGTGGATCCGGAGGCTTTGAAGCGACTGGATCAGTTCAAGGATTATCTCGAGAGTGAAAACGGAATCGCGAAGGTGAACTCTATTACGACCCTTGTCAAAAAAATCAACGAAGCGCGCGCTGGAGATGATGATGAGTACGCAATTCCCGAGAAAGAGTCGCTCCTCAAGCTTTATTTTAAGGGAATGGCGCAGTCAGGGGACCCGGAACTCTGGAAGATGATTTCGGAGGATTTTAAGGAGGTTCGGATTGAGGCCCGGATGCGCGCGCTGGGTACCACCCAGGGCGCGGCGCTTGAAGACCGGATCCGGGATTACATGGACCGGCAGATGAGCGATTTTTTTGAGTATAAACTTACGGGAAATGTCGTTTTGCTCGGGAAAATTTCCAGGGCCCTGTTTCATGAGCAAACGAGGAGCTTTGGATTTGCGTTTGCCTCGATCCTGATTGTGATCATCCTGATTTTCCGTTCGGTTCGGCTTGGATTGCTCGCGGCCATACCAAATCTTTTTCCCATCCTGGCCGTGTACGGTTTGATGGGATATATGGGAGTTGAGCTTTCGACCGCGACCGCGATGATCGCGAGTATTGTGTTGGGACTTGTGGTGGATGCCTCGATCCAGTTCATTTACCGGTTCGAAAAAGAGTTTCAGCACCGGTATCATTATCTACAGGCGCTTCATCATACTTACCGGAACATTGGACAGTCCATGGTGCTGTCGGCCATTATTCTTTGCCTTGGTTTTGGCGCGAGTATTTTCGCGAGTTTTCGCATTACGGTTCACTTTGGGCTCTTGACGAGTCTCACGATTTTCCTGGCGCTTCTTTGTTCGCTACTCGTGCTTCCGGTTTTTCTCGTGATGGTGAAACCTTTTGGGCCTCAGCGTCTATTCAAACGGAGATTAAAAGGGGGCGATTCCTTCCAGGAGCGGAAATCCCTTCATTCCGGGGCCACCTAAGAAAGAAGATGCATTTTTTTTAAAGCGATATATAATACTGCCCTACTCGAAGCAATAAATAAAAACTTCGGGACTATCAACACCATCTATCAAAGGAGGCAATAATGAAACTCTCAAAGAGTCTCATGAGTATTCTCGCCTTGGTTTTAGTCGTTGGCACGGGATTGGTTCTTTCCGGTTGTGCGACTTGCTGCGGCGAAGCGGCGCCTGCGAAACCAGCGGCCACGAAATGTGCGCTTGGTGTCCAGGGCTGTGACAAGGGCGACAGTGTTCTCTGGATCGAGAAATTGATGCCAGATCAGGTTGTTGTCGGGCAACCCTTCCAGTACACCATCAGGGCAACTAACCTGAGATCGTGTGCTTTGGAAGATGTTGTGATCACAGAGAGGGCNNGAAATTCTTTTAACGGCTGTTGCCAATGTGGGGGGTAACCCGGCAACATGCACCAGGGCAGATTATAAACTTGTGATCTGCTGTGGAACGGAAGCTATCTCCCCGAAACTGGCGCTTGTTCTTGAAGCCAAGGCTCAGGGAATTCTTTGCGACTCAATTCCGGCGACCGTCACCGTTTCCAACTCTGGAACGGGTCTTGCTAAGAACGCGGTTGTGAAGTTGGCCCTGCCTCAGGGACTTAGCACGACCGACGGGCAGACTTCGATCGGGATTAACGTCGGAGATCTGAAAGGTGGCGATTCAAAGGCTTACAACATCAACCTGAAGGCCGAGAAGGCTGGCGTGTATTCGCTCAAGGCCAATGCGGAAGCGAGCGGACTTACGGCGGCTTCGAACGCAGTTTCAATTGATGTCAGACAGCCGCAACTCGATGTGAGCGTTACGGGGCCGAGCAAGATTTACGTCACGAAGGATGCCAATTTCAAGGTGACGGCCAAGAACACCGGTAACGTGGAATCGGTCAATACGATCGTGACGACCAGCGTTCCTGAAGGAATGCGGTTTGTATCAGCTTCTAACGGTGGTTCACTTTCCGGCAATGCTGTTGTTTGGAACGTCGGAACTTTGGCCGCCGGGAAAGCGGTTTCCATGGATGCGACTTTTAATGCCACAGTGGGTGGAACAGGTGTGAGCGTCGCGACCGCGAAGGGCTATTGCTGTCAGAATGAGGCAAGCACCCCGACGAAGGTTGAAGGTGTCCCTGCGATCCTGCTTGAGGCGATTGACGTGGAAGATCCCATCCAGGTTGACGGGACAGAGAAGTTTTATGTGACCGTGACCAACCAGGGCTCAGCGCCTGACACGAACATCGTGATCAAGGTGAGCTTTGAGGATGAGTTCGACTACGTGTCTTCCGCGGGTCCGACACAGGCGAAGAGCGAATCAGCGAAGAGCGTTGAGTTTGCTCCGCTGGCCTCTCTCGCTCCGGGCCAAAAAGCGACTTGGGAAGTTGTCGCGAAAGCCAAGGCGACGGGAGATCATCGCACATCGATCAAGCTTACGAGCGATATGCTCACGAGATCGGTGGACGAGACAGAATCAACCCACGTTTATTAATCGAGGGTTGTAGTATCGTGACAAAGGCGCCCCGTTTTTCGACGGGGCGCCTTTGTTTTTAACAACTAGATCCAAAGGAGGCGGCCATGGGGATGCTATTAGGTTTGATCGTTTTGGCGCTCGATATTATCGCGATTGTGGATTGCGCCAAGAGTTCTAAAACAATGCTGAAGAAAGTTATCTGGATCATCGTGGTTCTGGTTCTGCCGCTTGTTGGCATGATCCTTTATTTTTTGTTGGGTCGGGAGAAAAAAGCAGCGTAAGAACGTACGAGTTTAAACCCTCGCGTTTTTCTTTTTTTCTGAGAAAAGCGCGGGGGTTTTTTATTTTATCCATGCTGCTTTCCGATGCCGCTGTGTTTTGGCTAATGGCGAAACCCGGGCACGGTTCCAAATCTCGAAGGTATTTTTAATTTGAAAACGTTTTAGGTTTAAAACATTTCAGGGATGTGTCATACTCCTATAAATTTTTTAACGGAGGATTCTGGCATGAAGCTTAAAGTGATTTCACTGGTGATGAGTACCGCCTTGATCTCTTTATTCCAGGGCTGTGCTTCTCAGCCTAAAACGCCAACATTCGCGGAGAAAGCTTCGGCCCAGACCGCGACCCAAACGATCTTGACGCAAGCTGAGATGTCTCCGGCTGTGAAGATCGATGAAAGAAAGGAAACCATGAAGGCAACGATACAAACGACGCTGGGAACGATAGAAGTTGAACTCTACGCGGACAAGGCGCCTAAAACGGTAGAAAATTTCGCGACGCTGGCGAGAAAAGGGTTTTATGACGGAATCATTTTTCACAGGGTGATTCCCGGTTTCATGATCCAAACGGGAGACCCAACGGGGACCGGAACAGGCGGGCCTGGATACAAGTTCGCGGATGAATTTAACAAAAGTCTCCGGCATGATAAGCCGGGGGTTCTCTCAATGGCGAACTCGGGTCCCAATACGAATGGAAGCCAGTTCTTTATCTGCGAGGTCCCGACGCCCTGGCTCGATGACAGACATTCCGTATTTGGGCAGGTCGTGAGCGGCATGGATGTGGTGACGAAAATCGCGAACGCGAAGAGGGATTCGCGTGACAAGCCGCTTGAAACGATCCAGATGCAAAAGGTTACGATTCTCGAATAGTAAAAATCAGGGGCAGTTTTAGAACGAATCGCATCCGGATCAAAATCCGCTTCAAAGATAATCCCGGCTCGACAGAGATTTGAGCCGCGCTGGCACCGCGAATTAACTTCTTTTCTGGGTGGCTCAAAGCCGCGTTTCCGAAGTGTGTCACCATGGGCGGAGAAACGAGAAAAAATGTGAAATTTTGCGTTTGATTCGGTGAGCCAACCAGTGTAGTGTGATGTCACAATTTGATGAAAGTCTCGCGGTAAAGATAGATTTTAAAATCACGAGCAAAGACTTTGTCGCAAAATCTTTTTAGCGAAACCTGAGAAAAACTGGTAACAAATTGAAGTAGATGGCGGATAGGGAATCTTTTTAGAAATGTGGTCATTTGAAACTA
>DCTJ01000103.1 GCA_002329545.1 Candidatus Omnitrophica bacterium UBA1443 | reverse complement strand
GTGCGTAATTGGCCGCTCATATTTCTCTCGGAAAACGGGGGATGGAAAACGCAAACGTTTGGCGTTCGCCGGAGCCCCTATTAAAAAGTATTTTTGAATTTTAAGACTGCCTTCTTCATTTTTTCTTTTAATGCGTCTGAAATTGTTTTTTTCTCAGAGATCTCATGGAAAATATCCAGACAATTCTTGTCGATAAAATCGAGGAGACCCTTTTCGAAGTCTTTGATCTTTTCGACGGGGATATCATCCAGAAGGCCTTCATTCCCGGCAAAGATGGCGACGACCTGGTGCTCGAGAGGCATGGGGCTTAAATCGTTTTGTTTGAGGAGCTCGGTCATGCGTTCGCCACGGGCGAGCTGATCTTTGGTTGCCTTATCAAGATCCGTGGAAAGTTGCGCGAAAGCCTGGAGTTCACGATACTGGGCGAGCGCGAGTCTGAGCATTCCCGCGACCTGTTTCATCGCTTTGGTTTGCGCGTTTCCCCCAACGCGTGAAACCGATAATCCGACGTTAATCGCGGGGCGGACGCCGGCAAAAAAGAGGTCACCCTCCAGATAGATCTGGCCATCCGTAATCGAAATAACGTTGGTGGGAATGTAAGCTGAAATATCGCCAAGCTGGGTTTCGATGACCGGGAGGGCGGTCATGGATCCACCTCCGAGATCGTCGTGCAGTTTGGCGGCACGTTCCAGAAGCCGGGAGTGAAGATAAAAAACGTCTCCGGGGAAGGCTTCGCGTCCCGGGGGTCTCTGTAGAAGAAGCGAGATCTGACGGTAGGCTGTTGCGTGTTTTGACAGATCGTCATAGACCACGAGCGCGTGTTTTCCCGAGTGCATGGTTTCTTCGCCGATCGCGGCCCCGGAATAAGGCGCGAGGTATTGCAAAGGCGCCGGATCTTCGGATGAGGCCGATACAATCGTGGTGTATTCCATGGCACCGTATTTTTCAAGAGTGTCCCGGATGGCCACGACGGTTGAGAGTTTTTGGCCGATCGCGACATAGACGCAATGAACCCCCGAGTCTTTTTGATTAATAATCGCATCGATCAGGATCGCGGTTTTTCCCGTTTGACGGTCACCGATCACAAGTTCGCGCTGGCCCCGGCCAATCGGGATCATGGAGTCAATCGCTTTGATGCCGGTTTGGAGAGGTTCCTTGACGGGCTGGCGCTCGACGACGGAAGGAGGAACTGTTTCGATGGGGCGCATTTTGGTAGAAATGACCGGCCCTTTGCCGTCGATGGGGTCTCCGAGGGGATTGATGACCCGTCCCTTCAGGCCTTCCCCGACCGGAACCTGAACGATTTTTCCCGTTCTTTTGACCTGATCGCCCTCCTTGATTTCCCGGTCAGCGCCGAAGATCACGACTCCGACATGGTGGGGTTCAAGGTTGAGCACCATGCCTGAGACTCCGTTATGAAACAGCACCAGTTCTCCAGCCATGGCTTCATCAAGGCCGTAAACACGGGCGATCCCGTCACCGACCTGAATCACGTACCCAACGGATTCAAGGGACAACCTGGTTTGGTATTTTTGAATTTCTTTTTCAATAATTTGCGTGACTTCTTCGGGTTTTAGCATAATTTCCTTTGAAACTCGGGGTATGGTTTAGAAGGTAAGGATCGAGCAAGTTTTTCGCCTGTCCCTTTCAACCTATTTCCCTTTTTTAACAGGTTAATAGTTGCTGTTCAATCTCATAAAAACGGTTTTTAAATGAACAATCGATTTCTTTGCCGGCAAAGCGGAGCAAAAATCCGCCAAGCAAGGAAGGTTCCGTTCTAGGAACGATTCGAATCTCGGAGCGAAGTTTCAACCCGAGAACCTGCTTTAGCTTTTCCTGGAGTTTCTCTGAGAACGGAGTGGCCGATAACAGTTCTACTTCGAGAATCCCTTGCTGTCGCTCAAACATGGCGTGAAAAGTATCCCGAATTTCCGGGAAAAGCAAAAAGCGCCTTTTTTCGACAAGAACCTTCAGGAAATTTTTAAGGAGCGCGGGCGTGCCTGCCGGGAACAGTTTTTCCAGGAAAGCATTTTTTTCATCCGTGGCGATAATGGGATTTTGCATGAGCGAACTCATCTTTGGATAGCGTTTTGTTTCCTCCGAAAAATGGGTTAGCCACTGGTCTGTTGAGGCCAGTTCTCCCGATTGTCTGGCGAGCTCAAAAAGGGCGCGCGCGTAGCGGACGCTCACGAGAGTCGTATTCATAGCTTACCCTCAAGTTCCTCGATCAGTTCCAGAGCCTTTTTTTCATGCTGGGCCGGGTCCATTTTTTCCCGAACCACCTTTTCAGCGATCTGGAGAGAAAGCTTCGCGATTTCTCGTCGAAGGTTGATCCGGATCTTTTCATATTCCAGCTCAATGTTTTCTTTTGCTTTTTCGAAAGAAGCCTGGGACTCAGCGCGAGCCTTTTCCTGGATTTCACGCGCAATCCGGCGACCATCCTGCACGGCTTCCTGCATTTTGACCCGCGATGTTTCCTCGATCTTTTGCAGGTGTTCGCGATATTCCGTTTCCAGGGTGGCGAGCTCCGTTTTCATCTTTTCGATTCCCGCCCATTCTTGTTCAAATCGCTCCCGGCGGGACTTAATGACGTTGGTGAGTGGTTTCCAGGCGAATTTCTTGAGCGTGAAAAAAACGATCAAGAAGGCAATGAGTTGAACAAAAACCTCACCCAGACGGATGTTTTCCTGAAAATATTCCATGGTCCCTGACGATCCCGACTAGATCTTGCCCATGAGCACAAAACCAAAAACAAGCGAGTAAAGCGTCAGAGCCTCGATCAGGGCGCAACCAGCCATCATATTGACAAGAATCTTTCCGGAGGCTTCAGGTTGGCGACCTGTCGCGTCCATAGCCGCGGCCACGGCTTTACCGAGCGCAATCGCGGAACTAAAGGCGGTGATGGCGAGGCCGAGGGGTAGTGAAAGTCCTAAAGCGGTTTCTGGCGTCATAAAAAAATCTCCTTCTGCGTTTTTATGGTTAGTGATGAATGGCTTTTAATTTTTGATCTTGAGGCGTGCCTTTTGGGTTGTGATCCTCATGAGGCATAATGAGCGAAATGTAAACGGTTGAAAGCAACAGAAAGACAAACGCCTGCACAAGGCTGAAAATAATGACGAGGATGTTAGCAAAAAGCTGAAAGAAAAAGGGAAGAAATTTGTACATGACGTTCAGTTCGGCGAATTTGTGGAGAAGACGGTCTTCTGAGGAGATGTTCGCGAAAAGCCGGAGGGAAAGGGAAAGTGGAACGGCTAGATATTCGACGGCGATATTAATAATGAGCATTAAAGGGATGAGCGCGAGCCCCACGGCTCCCTGCGGATTTCCCGCCATATGCTTAAGATAATTAAAAAATCCTTGTTCTCTGATTCCGATAGTGTGCACATACGTGATGGTGACCAGGGCGAGCGCGATAGTGGTACTCCAGGCGCTCGTGGGAGATTTCATGAGCGGGATCAGTCCAAGCCAGTTGTTAAAAAGGACATAAATGAAGAGAGTTCCGAGAAACGGCACGTGTTCGATCCCTCTGGGTCCGAGGATTCCGGTGACAAAAGAGGTGAGCCCTTCCGTAACGGTTTCCCAGACGTTTTGCGCGCCTTTGGGGATGAATTGTCCGGATCTGGCCGCGACGATAGCCCTCCAGCTGATAAAACCCGCCACCAAAACCGAAAAAACAACGTTTTCCCACCGATGAAAAAAATTAAAGATCGCGCAATCCGGGAAAAGTTGAGCCAGGATGCTCAGAAAATTGGGGAGTTCGTGAGCTTCTCCGTGCGACTGAGCGACCGCGTGTGCGGTTTGTGCGAGCGAAGCCACTGTGTGTTCTTCCATCGTCAGCCTGATCGACTTTCCTTGTAGAGGTGTTTAATAAGCCGTGTGATTTGGATTGAGGAACCTAAAAGACCCAAAAGCACGCATATCATAATCCACTTCGGACTAAAATTCCACTTATTGATGAGCCAGGTCGCGATCAAAAAGCCAGCAAGCGGTCCCGAAATCAACATTGTGGGGATGGTGATCGCAATTCCCAGCATTTTGAGAAGTTTAAAAGAAGCATTCATCGTGTGGCCTTTGTTTGGTAGTAGATGATTTTGCCGCATTGAGCCGAAGGTGTGTTTAAGACCGTTAGCTCTCAGTTCCGGATATCGACTGACATTCCCGCCATGCGGGACGCGGACTGTTTTCCGCAACAGATTTGGATACTTGGATTGGCTTTATAAGTTTCTTTGCAAGTGTAAGAAAGTAATTGCGAAATCGCCCTGCCATTCTTGTCTTTGGTGGAACGTAAAAATTCAAAATAGCCAGCTCTGTCCTACCCGAGTCTGGCTGGCGCCGAAATTTATCAGACTAAAATCAGGAGCGGTTTTTCATCCAGACTTTTTCGTTGATGAAGTTGATATAGCTGAAAATAATCCTGGAAATTTTGATTGAGACATTGTCGGGAAGATAGTCGCCAACGATCTGAAGTTCCCTCTGGGTTCCGCGAGACCGGCTTTCCAAATTTTTAATCCCCTGAATCACCCTGGAACAATCCAATCCGGTCAGCATAACGGCCGCCTCATCCATTCCTTCCTGCCTCTCAAAAGATTCTCTGAGGTTGAGGGCCGGGAAGTTGAGGAGGGAAGCCTCTTCCGTGATTGTGCCGCTGTCGGACAAAGTGACCTTGGCGGACTGTTGTAGTTTCACATAATCAAAAAAACCGAAAGGTTTAAGGAGTTGAATGGAGGGATCCAGCTTGAAGTTTTGTTGTTCAATTCGTTTCCGGGTCCTGGGGTGAGTAGTAACGAGTACGGGCAAATTGAATTCACGACGGATTTTATTGAGCACTTCAATGAATTTTTTCAGCTGGGTTGGTGAATCAACGTTTTCTTCACGATGACAGCTGACCAGGAAGAAATTTTCGGCATTTAAATTCAGTGTTTCAAGAATCGACGATTGATCTATTTTGTCAGCGTAAAAATTCAAGACCTCTCTCATGGGGCTACCCACCTTGATAATCCGGTCCGCTGGAAACCCTTCCCGCAGCAAATTTCCCCGAGCAAATTCGCTGTAAGTCAAATTAATATCGCTGGTATGATCCACGATCCTTCGGTTGATCTCTTCGGGGACACGGGCATCAAAACAACGGTTACCAGCTTCCATGTGAAAAATCGGAATTTTCCGCCGTTTGGCCGGAATGACGGACAAACAGCTGTTGGTATCGCCCAAGACAAAAAGCGCGTCCGGGTTTTCGGCTTCCATGATCTTGTCGCTTTCACTGATAATTTTACCGATGGTATCCGCGAGCCGGTCACTGCCGACCGAAAGATTGTAATCGGGCTTTTTTATTTGCATTTCCTGGACAAAGATTTCGTTTAATTCATGAGCGTAGTTTTGTCCCGTATGGACCAGAATGTGGTGAAAATCCTTATCCAACTGGTGGATGATCCGAGAAAGCTTGATGATTTCCGGGCGGGTTCCTAAGATGGTCATCACTTTTAACTTCATCCCTTGTTTCCTCCGCTTTCGCTACTTTTAGTGAGATTTTTGGTACCAGGCTTGATGGGATACATAGTCACGATGCATACGGTCAATGAGTTCCGGCCACTGGGGCGGCATATACCCCGTGGCCTCACGGAACCTTGATCCGTTCAGTGAACGGTCAAGGACAAAATCATCATAAGCTTCCAGGGTGATTTGCTTTTTATATTTTTCGGCAATTATTTTAAGAAGATCAAATTTGGAGATGGGGTCTGAGGAAACATGATAAACACCGCTGAGTTTTTCATCAGGCAAGATGTAATCAGACAAAATTCGCGCCAGTTCAATCGTTGGGAATCCTGAATAAATGGCTTTGGTAAATCCCCGGACCGTTCCATGCTGGGCCAAAAACCAATCGACCAGGCCGTAGCCCTTTTCCAACTCGTGCCCGATGATGGAAGTTCGCAGGGTGATGCAATGCGGGTAACTTACTTCTCCCAGGTACTTGGTTCTTCCGTAAAGGTCTTCGGCATTTGAGGGATCGTTTTCGGTGTAATGACCTTTCTGTCCGTTAAAAACGCAATCCGTACTGATGTGAATCATTCGCGCCCCTGCGGTTTTGCTGATCAGGGAAATTCGATGGGGAAGCTGTGCATTAATGGTAATGGCGGAGAGGGGATCGTTGGCGATCGGAAGCTGTTTAATGAGGCCAATGCAGTTGATGACAATATCGGGTTCTACCGCCGCAAGGGCTCGGATGACCGAGTCAATATTAATGGCATCTACCGTGTCGTGCCGGAAATGGTCAGCTAGATCGGGAGGAAAAAACCTGGTGACGATTGCGGGATTTCTGGCCGTTCCATAAACCTCATACCCGGGCAGGGAAGACAGATGCCGCATTAAAACGTGTCCCAGCATTCCGGTTGCACCCAAAATCAATATTTTCTTTTTCATTCTATGGATCTCCGCGGTTGATCTCCTCAAAATCTGTTTTGGCTTGCCCAGGACATGTATTTTTTTAAACCTTCTTCCAGACTGACGGAAGGTTTGAAACCAAAAGCTTTCCGCGCGGCTGAAATGTTTGCCAGACTATCCCGAACATCCCCCAGGCGCGGTTTTTTGTGCTGGAGGGGGACGGTCGTGCGAGCGGTTTGCATCATCATATTTGCGAGTTTGTTGATAGTAATGGAGGCGCCGCTCGCGATGTTAAAAGCTCCCGCGACTTTTCCGGTGATGGCGGCTTGATAGTTGGCTTTTGCCACATCAATGACATTAACGAAATCTCGGGTTTGATATCCATCTCCAAAAATAAAGAGTGGTTGTTTTCGGATAATTCGCCGGGCAAAAATCGGAATGACGTTTCCGTAAGCGTCATACCGCTGGTTTATTCCATATACATTAAAGTATCTCAAACAGACGTTTTTCATGCCGTATAAACTATTGTAAACCAGGCACATTTTTTCAGCCGCCAATTTACTGACGCCATACGGCGAAATGGGATTGGTCGGGTGGTTTTCGTTGATGGGCAGTTCTTTGAGTTCCCCCAAAATACCGGCTGATGAGGAATAGACTATTTTTTTTATGTGGTTTTGGTGAGCGGCCCGCAACAATTTGAGGGTTCCTAGAACATTTGTTTCTGAATCGTATACGGGCGCTTTGATGGAAAGGGAATTGCCGACCGACGCGGCCAGATGAAAAACAATGTCAACGCCCCGCAAGGCCCTTGAAATCGTTCTTTCGTCACGAATATCTCCCTTAATGAATTTGACGCTGGGAAAAGGCCCCAGGTTGCTCAGATGTCCTGTTGACAAATTGTCCAGCACGGTGACACTATGTTTTTTTTCAACCAGCAATCGAACCAGGTTTGAGCCGATAAAGCCGGCTCCCCCTGTGACTAAAGCCTTCATCTGTCCTCAAGCTCCTTTTTTACTTCGGACAGGCCCAACAGCAGGGTTTCAATTTCTGAGGGGTTCAATCGATCGGTATTATCCGAAGTATAATCCTTAAAATTTTCAGCGGTCGTCTGGCCTTGGTTGAAATATAGTTGATAATTAAGATCCCGGTTATCCGGCTTGATCTGATAAAAATCCCCCCAATCCTTGGAGCGTATCATTTCCATGGACGAAGCCAGCGTTTCATGGATCTTTTCCCCTTGTCTTATCCCGATTACTTTGACAGGAGTGGTGGAATGGAAAATCTTTTTTAATACGTCGACCAGATCTCCCACCGTGCAGGCGGGCGCCTTTTTAATGAAGACATCGCCATGTTGCGCATTGAGAAACGCGAAAATAACGAGATTGACCGCATCGTCTAGGGAGAGCATAAAGCGAGTCATCTCGGGGGCTGTGACGGTGATGGGGCTGTTGTTTTTAATCTGTTGGATGAAAAGCGGGATTACCGATCCCCGTGAACACATGACGTTGCCATATCGCACGGCGCAGACGACCGTTTTAACGTGTTTTAATCGGGACTCTGCTTGCACCAGCTTTTCCATCAATGCTTTGCTCATTCCCATAACGTTGATGGGATAGACTGCCTTGTCGGTGCTTAGCATAATCACCTTTTCCGCTTCGTTGGCGATTGCGGATCGGATGACGTTTGAACTTCCCAGGACATTGGTCTGAATTGCTTCCAGCGGGAAAAATTCACAAGAGGGCACTTGCTTCAGGGCGGCCGCGTGAAATACGAAATTAACATTTTGCATTGCCTGATCCACGCTGGCTCGATTCCTTACGTCGCCAATGTAATATTTGATTTTTTTGATATTAAATTCATTACGCATCATATCTTGCTTTAACTCGTCTCTGCTAAAAATGCGAATTTCCCGAAGCTGATCCATGATGCCTGTATGAATAAATTTTTTTAGCAGTGCGGTTCCGAAAGAGCCTGTCCCGCCTGTTATCAGAACAATCTTATCTTCGAAGTCTTTCATGNNATATGGTTTACCCTCGTAGTCATTGTAAAAACACATTTTGGGGAACAAAAGTTCTTCACCTAAAATATAGAGATCCGGCTGAGTCATTTCAGTGCAGACTTGCGTTGATGAATAATGTAGCAAAGAAGTGTAGCAAAGCAAAGGCAAAGATTGGCGCAAAGGGCGGCAGGGTACATATGAAATAGTGTTCTTTTGGAGTAGCGGTAAAAAATAGGGTGCGGGTTCTTTTGCCCTGTGGAAACTCAGATTGAACACGAAATGAATTTTTGCAGAAGAAAGAGACGTAGGAGATTTCAAGACATTTTTGAGAGTGCCGATACATGAAAGCCAAGGGGCGACCATGATTAGCGCATTGATCAAGCTTATATTTAACCTCATACGATGGGCAGTGATCCTTTCCATGGTCGCCCTGATTTTTCATACTTGGACTATTCGTCAAGTGGTGAAACACACCTTGAGTTGGCAGTTGGGAGCTCCGGTTGAGATAGGTTCCGTTAAGATGGATTGGAAAAATACGGGATTTGAGCTCCACGGGCTTGAGATTGGAAACCCCTACCATTACGGCTCGGGGCTGATGGCGGACATTCCTCTGGTGATTGTTTCGCTGGATGCCACAAAAATTCCCGCGGGAGTTTTCCGGTTTAGAACCGTTGGATTGTATCTTCGCAAGCTTAATATCATACACTCTCCGGGGAATGGTTTTAATGTAATGGAGTTAAAAACCATTAAAAAGCAGTCACCTTCCGTTCATAAAAATATCGCCGCGGCCGATCCGGAGCACTTAAAAGACAATGCCCAGGTTGTGATTGACGAGTTCATTATTTCAATCGGGGACATTACGCTGGTTGAGGCCCTGACTGGTTTGCAGAAAGAAAAACACATCAAGGCGAATATCCAGGGACAAACTTTTTACAATGTGTCTGTCCCGCAGGATCTGGTTTACGTGACCGTCATGCTTGCCATGAAAAAAATAGGTTACAATTTTGCCGAGGATCAGTTGCGCCAGTTTTTGGGGGCCAGCGTGATTGCTCCGGCCCAAACAAGCTTGTTTGAGAAAATTAAGAAATCTTTCGCGTAGGAGTTGCACAGAAAATTATATTTTTGGTTGAGGGAGGATTCCTCTAGGTTGAAAGTTATTAAGCCGTGTTTCGGCGAATCCTTTTCTATCGTGAGGCTTGGATAGGAAATCGGCATGTTCCTGGGGTGTGGAAGTGTCCGCGCTGGTCGAGGGATGGGAATAGCCCCTTAAAAAAGTGTAAAAAAAAACTTGACGGCTCTTTCGATATGACTAGAATACGGCCTCTCCGTTAGGGAGCGGACTGTCTCTGTTTACGGGCAGTGTTTGTCTTTAGTCTTTTCTTAAATTCGAAATTCCCATATTTTTAAGAAATTTTTTTTGTAATTTGCAGTACTCGATTTTGCTGGACAAAAGAGCGGCTAGGCAAAGTCGTGGTGCTGGAGTAGCTCAGTTGGTAGAGCACGTCCTTGGTAAGGACGAGGTCACGGGTTCAAGCCCCGTCTCCAGCTGAGACAAAAGTGAAAACCAATTTTAAGGAGAGCTGGCCATGGCAAAAGAACAATTCAAACGTACAAAACCGCACGTAAACGTTGGCACCATCGGTCACGTTGACCATGGAAAAACAACCCTCACTTGCGCCATGACGAAGGTCCTCGCGGCCAAGGGTATGGCGACCGTTCGTGAGTATTCGGATATTGCCAAGGGCGGGACGGTTCGTGATGATTCCAAGATTGTGACGATTGCGGTTTCGCACGTTGAATATGAGTCTGACAAGCGCCATTACGCGCACGTTGATTGCCCCGGCCACGCGGACTACATTAAAAACATGATTACGGGCGCGGCCCAGATGGATGGCGCCATTCTTGTCGTTTCCGCGGCGGATGGTCCAATGCCTCAGACCCGTGAGCACATTTTGCTTGCCCGCCAGGTCGGCGTCCCCGCGATTGTGGTTTTTTTGAATAAATGTGATCTTGTCGATGACGCTGAACTTCTTGATCTTGTTGAGCTTGAGGTTCGCGATCTTCTTAAAAAATATGATTTTCCGGGAGATACGACCCCGATTATTCGTGGTTCGAGTTTGCCGGCGGCTCAAAATCCGACGGATGAAAAAGCGGCACAGTGCATTATGGATCTTGTTAAGGCACTGGATGATTTTATCCCCGAGCCGAAGCGGGATGTTGAAAAGCCGTTTTTGATGCCTGTTGAGGACGTGTTTTCGATTTCTGGCCGCGGTACCGTGGGGACGGGGAGGATTGAACGCGGAATCATCAAGGTTAACGATGAAGTTGAAATCATTGGTCTCAAAGAAACTTCCATGAAGTCCGTGGTGACGGGCGTAGAGATGTTTCGAAAGCTCCTTGATGAGGGACGTGCCGGCGATAACGTTGGACTTCTCCTTCGCGGTATTGAAAAAGAACAGCTTGAGCGCGGGATGGTTATTGCTAAACCGGGAAGCGTAACGCCTCACAAGAAATTTAAGGCGCAGGTCTATATTTTGAGCAAGGAAGAAGGAGGACGTCATACTCCATTTTTCAAGGGGTATCGGCCGCAGTTTTACTTCCGCACCACAGACGTGACGGGTATCGTGACGTTGCCGGCTGGCGTAGAAATGGTAATGCCGGGTGACAATGTCTCGATTGAAGCGGAACTGATTACACCGGTTGCCATGGAAAAAGAACTTCGGTTTGCTATCCGCGAGGGTGGTAAAACGGTTGGCGCGGGTGTCGTCAGCGAGATCATCGCTTAACGTCTCGTTAATCCCGTATTTTTTAGCGAAGTCCAGGCGAATCTTCAACGATTTTTAGGGTGTTTTAGCGTCCCTGAAACTCCTATACCTGTATTGAGCCCATAATATATTTTTGACCAAAGGAAAAGGTTTTTAATTTCAGATGCAGGAAATTATTTCCCTAGTTTCTACTTGTGATTGCAAGCAGACCTATTGGACGAGAAAAAACAAGAAAAAGAATCCCGACAAACTTGAGCGGAAAAAGTATTGTCCGGGGTGTCGTCAGCGCGTTCTTTTTAGAGAAAAGAAATAAAAGTTTTTTGGATCGGCTTTGTTGCCGTTTTGTTTGTGAGATGTGCGAGCCATCGTGGGTTTGGCTCATATCTGTTTGTTTAACGCCTAAAAGCAGTTTAAGACTTGTGACGTGTTGAGGGTAAAGAAATTGTCCTTCAATCGGAAGTGTGAAGCTTCTAACGGGATAAAGGCCTGTAGCTCCAATTGGTAGAGCGGCGNNGGCGGTCTCCAAAACCGCATGTTGCAGGTTCGAGTCCTGCCAGGCCTGCGGTTATCAGAAAAGGAATATAAGCTTTATATGTTTCAAAAAACGGGAAATTTTCTACAGCAGACGAAAGAAGAGTTGGCTAAAGTCACTTGGCCCACGTGGAACGAGCTTTGGCAGGCTACAGTCGTAGTGATTATCGCAACATTCATTACGGCTTTTTTTATTGCCGTTTGCGATTTTTTTATTTCTAATTTAATCCGCCTTTTGATTGGTTGATTTTATGGCAGATGTAAAGTGGTACGTCATACATACGCAGACGGGCGTTGAGTCAAAAGCGCGAGCCAGTCTCATCAGCCGGGCGGAAACTGAAGGGCTTTCACATTGTATTCATGATGTGCTAATTCCCACCGAAAAAGTCAGCGAAGTGAAGGCCGGAAAAAAAAGAATCAGCGAAAGAAAGTTCTTTCCTGGGTACATCCTCGTCAAGATGGAACTGACGGACGAGAGTTGGTACCTTGTAAAAAACACCCCGGGAATTTCCGGGTTTGTTGGATCAGGAAAAAAACCTCTCCCGCTCTCGGAGAGGGAAGTCGGAGCGATCATCGAAGAGCAGGAAGAAAAGATGACGAAGCCGAAGCCCAAAGTTGAGTTTTCCGAGGGAGAAAGCGTTCGCGTTAAAGAGGGTTCTTTTGCTAATTTTAACGGAGTTATTGAACAAATTAATCCGGATCGCGGGAAGCTTCGCGTTACGGTCACCATATTCGGCCGACCGACACCCGTTGAACTAGAGTATTGGCAAGTTGAAAAGGTTTAGAAAATGGCTAAAGAAATACAGGTAAAAATCAAGTTACAGATCCCATGTGGGCAGGCAAATCCTGCGCCGCCAATTGGTCCCGCGCTGGGTCAACATGGTGTGAACATTATGGAGTTTTGTAAGCAGTTTAATGAGCGCACGAAAGACAGGCCGGGGACGATTCTTCCGGTGTTGTTAACAGTCTATAAAGATAAGTCTTTCACGTTTATTTTGAAAAACCCTCCGATCGCGGCGGCGATCAAGAAAGCGGTTGGGTTGGCTAAGGCCTCTTCGGAGCCGGGGCGTCAAATGATCGGAAAGCTTACGCGGGAACAGGCGATTGAAATCGCAAAAGCCAAGTTGCCTGACCTCAACACAAACAAAGTTGAAAGCGCCGTGAAGATTGTCGAAGGCGTGGCCCGAAGCATGGGGATTGAAGTTCTTAAATAAAAGGATTGATGATGCGAAGTAAACGATATCAAAAAAAAGCAAGCCTGGTTGAACCTGAGAAGGCGTATTCGTTGCAGGAAGCCGTGCAGATTTTAAAGAAAGTGGAACCGGGTAAATCCGATGAAACTATTTCACTCAATTTTCAGCTTGGAATTAAGGCTGAGGCGGGGGACGAAAACGTTCGCGGAACGGTAAGTCTTCCTCATGGAAGTGGTCGCTCGGTACGTGTTATTTGTTTCACGAAAGGTGAAACCGTCAAGGAGGCGGAAGAAGCTGGCGCTGATATCGTTGGCGGGGAAGATCTTGTGGAAAAAGTGAAAAACGGGTTTCTTGATTTTGACGTTGTGGTGGCGCATCCCGATATGATGCGTGAGGTCAGTAAGCTCGGCCGTGTTCTCGGGCCGAAGGGATTGATGCCGACACCCAAGACCGGAACGGTGACGCCGCAAATCGCGAAAGCGGTTAAAGAACTAAAGGCGGGACGCATTGAATTTAAAAGTGATAAGACGGCGGGGCTTCACGCGGTGTGCGGAAAACTCTCATTTAGCGAGGAAGCAATTCTTGAAAATGCCCGCGCGGTAATTAAAGCGGTTCGCGATTCAAAGCCTCAAATCAGCAAGGGCGAATATCTCAGGAGCGTGACGATTTCGGCGACTCATGGGCCCGGGATCAAGCTCAGTACAGGAGCGTTGTAATTCGATGCCATCGTTCGAAAAAGAATTAATGTTTCAGGAGATTGTGAAAGAGTTTGAAAAAAGCCCTTACGCTTTTTTTTCGAATTTTCAGAACATTTCAGTTTCTGAAATTTCCGAAGTTCGAAAAAATCTGGAGAAAGTTTCAAGGCGTTCTCTCGTCATAAAGCATTCCATGGCGAGGAAGCTTTTTCAAAAACTGAATGTGACAACCGCTGAGAAGTTTTTGACGGGCTCCGTCATTGTGACGTTTGGTGAAAAAGATCCGCAGGATATCTCAAAAAAAATTGTTGATTTCGCGAAAGCGAATGACAAGTGGAAAGCCAGCGGAGTTATTTTCGAAGGCCAGGTCCATGGCGAAGATTTTGTAAAGCAGCTTGCCACGCTTCCAAGTCGTAAAGAACTCATGACGCAGGTTGTTATCCGGGTCAAGTCGCCCTTGGCCGGTTTAGTCAATGTTTTGGGCGGTCTCACCCGAAATCTTGTCGTGGCGCTTGGTGAGATAAAAAAGAAACGGGAAACATCCGAAGGCGCTACATCGTAAACACAGTTTTTATTCAAACAATCAAGGAGGCAACACATCATGACGGAAGCAACTGAAACAAAACAAATTTCTGAAAAACTCCAGGGTATCTTGACGTCGATTGAGACTTTGACGGTTCTTGAGCTTGCGGATCTTGTAAAGGCACTCGAGGAAAAATTTGGCGTCAGCGCGGCGGCGGCCGTTCCCGTGGCGATGGCGATGCCGGGAGGAGCTGGCGCGGCCGGTGCGGCGCCTGCTGAAGAGCAGACTTCCTTTACCGTCGTTTTGGCCAGTGCGGGCGACAAGAAAATCAACGTGATCAAGGAAATTCGTACCGTGACGAGCCTCGGCCTGAAAGAAGCCAAGGATCTTGTTGAAGGCGCGCCGAAGACCATTAAGGAAGGGGCGAGCAAGGAAGAAGCTGACAAGATCAAGAAGCTTCTTGAAGCCCAGGGCGCCAAGGTTGAAATCAAGTAAGCACCTGTCCGTTCAGGTTACACCATTCTAAGGAGGGCATTCTTCTAATGATGCCTTTGATCAAGAGGAAAAGTTTTACCAAAATTCAGGATACCATGGAACTTCCGAATCTGGTTGAAATCCAGATTCAGTCTTATGAGGAGTTTCTGCAGTCAAATCGTAGTGGCCGCCGTCGTAAACGGCAAGGTCTGGAATCGGCGTTCGCGGATTGTTTTCCGATCGAAAGTTTTGACGGGACCTGTCGTCTTGAATACGAGGGGTACACTCTTGGTAAGCCCAAATATTCCATTGTGGAATGCCAAAAGCGGGGTATGACTTATGCGGCTCCGATGAAGGTAAAACTGCGTTTGGTCCGGAAAGGTGTAGCCAAAGAGCAGGAAGTCTATATTGGTGAGCTTCCGCTCATGACTGAAACTGGTACGTTTATTATCAACGGTGCCGAACGCGTGATCGTGAGTCAGTTGCATCGCTCCCCCGGAGCTTCCCTGGAAGAAGCGATTCATCCAAGTGGCAAACGAATTTATTCGGTTCGGATCATTCCTTATCGCGGCGCGTGGCTCGAGTTCGAATCGGACGTCAATGATGTCCTTTATGCCTATATTGATCGTCGTCGCAAGATCCTCGCGACGGCGCTTTTGCGCGCGCTCGGATATTCCTCAACTTACGATATTCTCAAGGAACTTTATCCCGTTGAGAAAGTTAAAAGTGTTGACAGGTCGACGCTTAAGGATATCGAAGACGAATATCTGGCCGAGGATATTTTACATCCGGAGTCTAAGGAGCCGATTTTACTCGCCGGAAGCAAGCTTTCAAAAGAAAACATTGAGTTGCTACTCGCCAATAACGTCACGTCGTTTTCGATCGCCCGAGTTACCAAAGATGACCTTTGTTTGATTAATACGATTGAAAGAGACCCTTACCGGAACTCAGTTGACGCGCAAATGGCGATTTATCGTCGGATCCGCCCGGGTGACCCGCCAACCGAAGCAAGCGCGAAAGATCTGATCCAAAAGCTTTTCTTTGACCAGCAACGTTATGACCTTGGAGTTGTGGGACGTTTTATGCTCAATAAGAAATTGGGCCTTCCGCCAGAGATGAAGCAAACTACGTTGCGTCGGGACGATGTGATCAGGGTGGTCGGAATGCTGCTCAAGCTTCGCGCGGGCGATGTTCACGTTGATGATATTGACCATCTTGGCAATCGTCGCGTCCGTTCGGTGGGCGAGCTTCTTCAAAATCAGTTTCGGGTTGGATTGGCCCGCATGAAACGATCATGTGTTGAGCGTATGTCGATTTATGATCTGGATGCCGCGATGCCGCATAATCTGATCAATCCCAAATTGATTTCGGCGGCGATCAAGGACTTCTTTGGCCGCAGTCAGCTTTCGCAGTTCATGGATCAAACGAACCCGTTGGCTGAGTTGACCCATAAACGGCGTCTTTCTGCGCTGGGTCCCGGTGGGCTTTCGCGCGAACGTGCGGGTTTTGAAGTTCGCGACGTTCATCCGTCGCACTATGGCCGTGTTTGTCCGATCGAAACACCGGAAGGACCCAACATCGGTCTGATTGCGTCCTTGAGCACTTTTGCCCGTGTTAATGACATCGGTTTTCTTGAGAGTCCTTACCGAAAAGTGGTTAACGGCAGGGTCACCGAAAAAATAGATTTCTTGACGGCTGACGAAGAAGACAAATATGTGATCGCGCAAGCCAATGCGCCGATTGACAAAACGGGTCGATTTTTGAGTGATCAAACTTCCTGCCGGTTTCGCGGCGATTTTCCCAAGAAAAAGCCCGAAGAAATTGATTACATGGACGTTTCTCCGCGACAGATTGTTTCGGTGGCGGCGGCTCTTATCCCGTTTCTTGAACATGATGACGCGAACAGGGCTCTTATGGGGTCGAATATGCAACGCCAGGCGGTGCCTCTTCTCACCACTGAAGCGCCCCTGGTCGGCACGGGTATGGAACGGCATGTCGCGAAGGATTCAGGTGCGGTGCTTACCGCCAAGTCGCGTGGGACCGTTACCGCCGTTTCTTCCGAGGAAATTGTAGTCGACGATTTTGTATACAAGCTCAAAAAGTTTAAACGCTCCAATGCCGGCACCTGTATCAATCAGCGGCCCCTTGTCCAGGTTGGCGATAAAATTAAACGTGGCGATTTGATCGCGGATGGCGCCGGGACACAGGGTGGCGATTTGGCGCTTGGTCGTAATGTCTTGGTGGCATTTATGCCGTGGCGCGGTTACAACTTTGAAGACGCGATCATCGTCAGCGAAAAGCTTTGCAAACAGGACACTTATACCTCGCTCCATATTGAAGAGTTTGACATCGAGGCTCGGGACACGAAGTTGGGTAACGAAGAGATTACCCGGGACATCCCGAATGTTAGCGAAGAATCTCTGAAAGATCTCGATGAAGAAGGAATTGTTAGGATAGGGGCGGAAGTAAAACCGGGTGATATTCTCGTTGGTAAAATTACGCCTAAATCCGAGATTGAGCTTTCTCCGGAAGAAAAATTGCTCCGGGCGATTTTTGGCGAAAAAGCAGGAGATGTCCGCGATGCCTCTTTGACGGTTCCTCCAGGGGTGGAGGGGATTGTGGTTGACGTCAAGGTATTCGCGCGCAAGGAATCCGCCGCGAAGACCAAGGAAGAGCGGAGGCAGGAAAATAAGGACATCAACGAGATTAAAGAGCGGTATACCGATCGCATTGAATTGCTCAAACGCGAAAGGTTGAACAAGGTCTCGGATATGGTGATCGGAAAAAAACTTTCCGAGGATCTTCTGGACGATATCTTGGGCGAAGTGCTTATCAAGGCGGGTCATGTAATCGCGAAAAGTGACCTTAAAAAGCTTGAGAGCTGCGATTGGGATTCTCTCCGGATTGATGACGACCCCGATCTTGAGGAAAGTATCAAGAAGATTGCGCGCGTCTGGGGTGATGAGATCGATGAACTTGTGGCGGAGCGAACCCGCGAAATTGACCGCGTCAAAAAGGGAGATGAGCTCCCTCCTGGTGTGATTAAAAAGGTCGTGGTCTATGTTTGCTCGAAGCGAAAGATATCGGTCGGGGACAAAATGGCAGGTCGTCACGGGAACAAGGGTGTGATTGCAAAAATCCTCCCCGAAGAAGATATGCCATTTATGGAAGACGGGACCTCCGTGGATATTATTTTGAACCCGCTTGGTGTGCCTTCCCGAATGAACGTTGGGCAAATTCTTGAGACCCATCTTGGATGGGCCGCGAAGGTACTCGGTTTGCATGTGGAAACACCGGTGTTTTCCGGCGCGACCGAAAAAGAAATCAAAGCGATGATGAAGGAGGCGAACCTTCCGCCGGACGGAAAAGTGACGTTGATAGATGGTTGTACCGGTGATCCTTTTGATAGCAAGGTAACCGTGGGTTATATCTACATGTTAAAACTGGCACATTTGGCGGATGATAAAATTCATGCCCGCTCGATCGGGCCGTATTCGCTTGTGACCCAGCAACCGTTGGGTGGAAAAGCGCAATTTGGTGGACAGCGTTTTGGGGAAATGGAAGTGTGGGCGCTTGAGGCTTACGGCGCCGCATTTACGCTCCAGGAGCTTTTAACTGTCAAGTCAGATGATGTGGTTGGCCGTACAAGGGTTTATGAAGCTATTGTGAAAGGTGAGCCTGCGTTGCACGCGGGGACACCGGAATCCTTTAACGTGCTTGTCAAAGAGCTTCAGGCGCTGGGTCTGGATATTGTTCCAGAGCGGGTTGGAGGCGCCAAGCTTTCCAAGACGGAAACCAAAGCCGAGTTTGATGCCAGAGAAGAGGCTAAGGAGAAGCTGAAAGTATGAACTACGACGTTAACACCTTCGATTCTGTTGCCATCCGAATTGCTTCACCCGAAACGATCCGAAAATGGTCCAAAGGTGAAGTGAGGAAGCCGGAGACTATCAACTACAGGACACTCAAGCCCGAAAAAGATGGTCTTTTCTGTGAACGTATTTTTGGGCCTACAAAAGATTATGAGTGTGCCTGCGGCAAGTACAAGCGCATTAAACATAAAGGGATTACCTGCGATCGATGTGGCGTGGAAGTGACGCAGGCCCGCGTGCGTCGTGAACGGATGGGGCACATTGATTTGGTAACGCCTGTGTCCCATATTTGGTTTTTCAAGACGATGCCGTCACGGATCGGAAATCTTCTTGATTTAAGTGTTCGCGCACTCGAAAAGGTCCTTTATTACGAGGAGTATATTGTCACCGATCCCAAACAAACTCCTCTCAAGGCCCGCCAGCTTCTAACGGAAGAAGAATTCCACAAAGCGCAGGAGCAATATGGACTGGATGCCTTCGATGCCATGATGGGGGCCGAGGCGATCCAAAAGTTGCTTTCCGAAATTGACTTAGATAAGTTGACTCAGAAATATCAACGGCAGGTGAAAGTTTCCAAATCCAAGCAATCTCGCGCGCGGGCGGTGAAAATTCTCAAGATCGTCGAGGCTTTTCGAAAGTCGGGTAATAAGCCGGAGTGGATGATCATGAAGGTCATTCCGGTGATTCCACCGGATCTTCGACCTTTGGTGGCGCTCGATGGTGGGCGGTTCGCGACCAGTGACTTGAACGATCTTTATCGGCGGGTTATTAATCGTAATAACCGTCTCCGGAAACTCCTGGATCTTAAGGCGCCTGATGTGATCATCCGGAATGAAAAACGTATGTTGCAGGAGGCGGTTGATGCCCTTTTTGATAATGGTCGTCACGGTCGCCCCGTTCTTGGCGCGGGCAACCGGCCTCTCAAATCCTTAAGTGACATGCTCAAGGGGAAACAGGGCCGATTCCGCCAAAATCTTTTGGGAAAACGCGTGGATTATTCAGGCCGTTCCGTCATCGTTATCGGTCCGGAACTCAAACTGCACCAGTGCGGACTTCCTAAAAAAATGGCGTTGGAACTTTTTGAGCCTTTTATCATCCGTAAGCTTAAGGAGCGTGGCCATGTGCACACCATTCGTTCGGCGAAAAAAATGGTGGAGCGCGTAAAGCCCGAAGTATGGGATATCCTCGAGGAAGTCATTCATGAGCATCCGGTGATGTTGAATCGCGCCCCCACGCTACATAGGTTGGGTATCCAGGCTTTCGAGCCGACGCTTATTGAGGGGAACGCGATTCGAATCCACCCGCTTGTGTGTACGGCGTTTAACGCCGATTTCGATGGTGACCAAATGGCCGTTCACGTCCCTCTCTCGATGGAGGCGATGATGGAAGCGCGGATCCTGATGCTTTCCGCGAATAATATTTTTTCACCGGCAAGCGGTAACCCCATCATGACACCGACGCAGGATATTGTGCTTGGGATTTATTATCTGACCAAAATGGGTGAAGGTTTGAAGGGGGAGGGATTGTTTTTTGGAAGTTATCAGGAGGCTTCCCTCGCGTTTCAGGATGGACAAATTCACAAACACGCAAAATGCAAGTTCAGGCTTGATTCCGGCGATGTGGTCGATACGACCATGGGGCGTATTTTGCTAAACGAGGTTTTGCCGAAGGGTTTCCGGTTCGTCAATGAAGTTGTCAGGAAGGGCAGGCTTTCAAAGATTATTACGGACTGTTATCACGAGTTTGGACATGCGGTTGTTGTGGATCTTCTTGACAGGCTCAAGGCTCTAGGTTTTGACGCGGCGACCAGCGGAGGAATTTCAATCGGAATTGACGATATTCGGGTTCCGGACAAAAAAGAAACGATCCTTTCTGAGTCCCACAAAGAAGTGAGGTCTATCGAGAGTCAGTACAAGCAGGGTATTATCACGGACGGTGAACGCAAGAACAAGATCATTGATATCTGGACGCACGCGACGGATCGCGTTTCAGATGTCATGTTTGAGGAGTTGGATCCTTTTAATCCTATTTTTATGATGGCGGATTCGGGAGCTCGTGGTTCGAAACAGCAAATTCGTCAGTTGGCTGGTATGCGTGGTTTGATGGCGAAACCATCCGGTGAGATTATCGAAAACCCTATCACAGCGAATTTTAGAGAAGGGCTGACCGTACTCGATTACTTTATTTCAACGCACGGCGCGCGCAAGGGTTTGGCGGATACGGCGCTCAAGACGGCGGACTCGGGATATTTGACGCGTCGTCTTGTTGACGTCGCGCAGGATGTTATTATCTCTCTGGATGACTGCGGCACTTTAAACGGGATCGTGATGCAACCGCTCTATGAGGGAGAAGATGTCATTGTCCCGTTGGCGGACCGAATCCTGGGTCGTGTGGCGCTGGACAACGTCGTGGACGTGATCACGGACCAGGTGATCGTGAAGTCAGGTGATTTGATTGATGAATCGGTTGTCACCAAGATTGAGGAAGCCGGAATTGAAAAGATCAGGGTTCGTTCGGTTCTTTGTTGCGAGGCTCAAAAGGGTGTTTGTGCAAAGTGCTATGGTCGTGATCTTGCGACGCGAAGGCTTGTTGAGCTTGGTACCGCCAGCGGTATTATCGCGGCGCAATCCATTGGAGAACCTGGTACCCAGTTAACCATGCGGACTTTCCACATTGGAGGTACTGCGTCGCGTGTGATCGAACAGTCTTATTTCAAATCCCGCCATGAAGGCACGTTGCAGTATCACAGCTTAAAGACCGTTGTGACCAAAACGGGTGAAATTGTGGTGCTGAATCGTAATGGCCAGCTTTCCATACATGATCCAACGGGACGTGAGTTGGAGCGTCATACCATCCCGACCGGAGCGATTATTTATTATAAAGACGGCGATATGGTTAAGAAGGGTGAGATTTTCGTGAAGTGGGATCCGTATACTGTTCCGATTTTAACGGAAGTATCCGGGAAGGTGAAGTATGAGGACATCAAAGATGGCGTGACGATGAATGAAGAAATCGACGCGACGACCGGCATGGTTGAGCGTGTCATTATCGATCACAAGGACGAGCACCACCCGCAACTTTTGATTGTCGGAGCCAAGGAGGAAATTCTGGCCTTTTATCCGATCCCGATCGCCGCCCACATTGTTGTGAAGGATGGTCAGCAGGTGACCGGGGGTACGCTCCTCGCGAAGACTCCCAGAAAAATTGCGAAGACCCGCGATATTACGGGAGGTCTTCCTCGCGTGGCTGAACTTTTTGAGGCTCGCAAGCCAAAAAATCCCGCGATTATTTCTGAGATCGACGGTGTGGTTGAGATTGGCGAAGCTGTGAAAGGGCAGCGTGAAATCATCGTCAAAAGCTCGACGGGTATGACCAAGGAATATCTTATTCCCCACGGTAAGCACCTCAACGTGTACAAGGGGGATAAGGTGTTTGCGGGCCAGCAGCTTGTGGATGGTCCCGTTGTTCCGCAAGATATCCTGCGAGTTTCCGGTGAGCGAAGTCTTCAGGCTTATCTTGTTAACGAAGTGCAGGAGGTTTATCGCCTGCAGGGCGTCAAGCTAAATGACAAGCACGTCGAAGTTATCGTTCGTCAAATGCTTCGAAAAGTTCGCATTGAAGATCCGGGAGACACGGATTTTCTGGTTGGATCTCATGTCGAAAAATTAAAATTTGCCGAGGAAAACGAGAAGATGGTAAAGAAAGGCAAGAAGCCGGCCGTTGGTACGGCCATTCTGCTCGGAATTACCAAGNNTACCAAGGCATCCCTGACGACGGATAGTTTTATTTCCGCGGCGAGTTTCCAAGAAACAACCCGTGTGCTGACGGAGGCCGCGTCGGCCGGGAAACGTGATTCTCTGCAGGGTCTGAAGGAAAACGTCATTATGGGGCATCTCGTACCTGCGGGGACGGGTTTTAAAATGCACCATAATATTGAAATGGAAAAAGATCTGACGGACGTGTTGCCGGATCCGGAAAAACCCAAGGCAAAGGCGACGGAAGAAGTTTCGTCGAAAGACGCACTCCGTTGAAGAGCCGGAGGGTAGGCTCGCGGGTTAAGTAAAGTTGCGAATAAAACATTAAACAGAACAGATTGGTCAAGAACCTTTTTAAACGGGATAAAAGATAATGGCACCCACAATAAATCAGTTGATCAAGTACGGTAGAAAAAAATTTGAGACGAAGTCGAAATCTCCGGCTTTGCATAACGCGCCGTTTCGAAAAGGTGTTTGTCTTATGGTTCGAACACAAACTCCCAAGAAGCCAAACTCGGCGCTACGAAAGATCGCGAGGGTGAGGCTTACTAATGGAGAGGAAGTCACGGCCTATATCCCGGGGGTGGGACATAATCTTCAGGAGCACTCGATTGTACTTGTGCGCGGAGGACGCGTTAAGGATCTCCCCGGCGTACGCTATCATATTGTTCGCGGAAAACTCGACACCAGCGGTGTCGCGGATCGCACTAAATCACGCTCCAAATACGGAGCCAAAACACCCAAGAAGGATGCAAAAGCAGCATGAGAAGGCGTCGAGCACAAAAAAGAAGAATTGACCCCGACCCGCGGTTTAATGATTTATTGGTCGCGAAGCTGATCAATATCGTCATGGAGCGCGGGAAAAAATCAATCGCCGAAAAAATTGTTTACCAGGCGTTTGATATTATCAAAGAAAAAACTTCAAAAGAACCTCTTGAAGTTTTTCATCATTCCGTGGATAATATCCGGCCTCTTTTGGAAACGAAGTCTCGCCGGGTTGGCGGGGCGACCTACCAGGTGCCGGTCAGTGTCCCGGAAGAGCGTGGCCAATCTCTTGCGCTTCGATGGATCCGTGCCTATTCCCGTGAACGAAAGGGAAAGCCCATGCACGAAAAACTCGCGCAGGAACTGATTGATGGCTTTAATAAAACAGGTGCGGCCGTTAAAAAGAGAGAAGATGTTCACAAGATGGCTGAGTCCAACAGGGCGTTCGCGCACTATCGTTGGTAATAGACGGCCGGAAACGATTGGCGGCTCCAAAATTTACGCGGTAACACAATTGAATAGAAAAGAAATATCATGGCAGACGATAAAAAAATACATTATCCGCTAGAAAAAATTCGCAACATCGGTATTGCGGCGCATATCGACGCGGGAAAAACCACTACGTCTGAGCGCATTCTTTTTTACACCGGGCGCACCTATAAGATTGGTGAGGTGCATGAAGGGACGGCGGTGATGGACTGGATGGAACAAGAGCAGGAGCGCGGTATTACCATCACATCCGCGGCGACGACCTGCTTTTGGAAGGATTGCCGGATTAATCTTATTGATACCCCCGGACACGTCGATTTTACCATTGAGGTCGAAAGGTCTTTGCGCGTGCTGGACGGTTGTGTCGCGGTTTTTGGCGCTGTGGAAGGTGTCGAACCACAGTCCGAAACGGTTTGGCGTCAGGCGGATCGGTATCATGTTCCCCGGATTGCCTACATCAACAAGATGGATCGTACCGGCGCGGAATTCGAAAAAAATATCCAGCAAATGCGTGATCAGCTCGGGGCGAACGCCGTTCCGATACAATATCCGATCGGTCGCGAAGAAAACTTCAAAGGGGTGATTGACCTTATTGAAATGAAGGCTTTTGTTTTTGAGGGTGACAGCCTTGAAGCTAAATTTCAAACTATCGATATTCCCGAAGAGTATCTTGATGTTTGCAAAAAAT
Organism: Candidatus Omnitrophica bacterium UBA1443; assembly: GCA_002329545.1. Lineage (GTDB taxonomy): Bacteria > Omnitrophota > Omnitrophia > Omnitrophales > Aquincolibacteriaceae > UBA1443. The sequence goes on along the minus strand of DCTJ01000103.1, from coordinate 9,417 downwards.
CCCGCGAATTTATGATAGAGAAGGTCTCTGAGTGTGATGATCATTTGATGCAAAAATTTATTGAAGGTCAGGAGCCGACAGCCGCGGAAATAAAGGCCGCGATTCGCAAAGGAACGATCTCGCTCAAGATGACGCCGGTAATTGTGGGCTCTTCATTAAAGAACAAAGGAATACAACAAATGCTCGATGCGATCGTGGATTATTTACCCTCACCGAAGGATGTGCCGCCGGTCAAAGGTACAGATCCCGAAACCGGAAATGAAATTGTCCGTGAGACGGATGATAAAGCGCCACTCAGTTGTTACGCGTTCAAGATCGCAAGCGATAAGTTTGTGGGCACTCTGACCTTTATTCGAATTTATTCTGGCACGCTCTCGTCGGCATCCTATATCACCAACACTCGGACCGGAAAGGCTGAAANNGGCGAAAGGCTGAACGATTGGGGCGACTTTTGATTATGCATTCGAACAAACGTGAAGAAATTGATGAAGCGGGTGCTGGAAACATCGTCGCGGCGGTCGGGCTTAAGGATGTAAAAACCGGTGATACTTTTTGCGATGGCAAGCATCCTATACTTCTTGAGGCGATGTTTGTTCCGGAGCCTGTCATCTGGATGGCGATTGAGCCGAAGACCAAAGCGGATCGTGATAAGCTCGCGGACGCGATTGGAAAGCTCGTTGCTGAAGATCCGACGTTCCGTGTCAAGACAGACCAGGAAACGGTGCAAACCCTTATCGGGGGCATGGGTGAACTTCATCTGGATATCAAGGTCGATATTTTAAGGCGCGAATATGGGGTTCAGGTCAATGTCGGGAAACCCCAGGTGGCGTACAAAGAGACTATCTTGGGGATGGCGGAAGCGGAAGGAAAATTTATTAAACAGACCGGCGGTCGAGGTCAGTACGGACATTGCTATCTCAAGGTTGAGGCGCTTGAGCGGGGCAAGGGTATTGAATTTGAAAATAAGATCGTGGGCGGCGTCATCCCAAGGGAATATATCCCCGCTGTGGAGGATGGCGTTATGGACGCTTGCAACAACGGTGTATTGGCGGGTTATCCTGTCACGGACGTGAAGGCGACGGTTTTTGACGGGAGTTATCACGAAGTTGACTCCTCCGAAATTGCTTTTAAAATGGCCGGAATCTTCGCTTTCAAAGAGGCGTTCAAGAAGGCGAAGCCAATTCTCCTTGAGCCGATTATGCTGGTTGAGGTTCTTGTGCCTGAGGAATACATGGGGGATGTTATCGGAGATCTTAATTCGCGGCGGTGTGTTATTCAGGAACTGAGTAATCGGGGACATTTAAAATCCATTCGAGGGCTGGTGCCTCTTTCTGAAATGTTTGGTTATGCGACGGCGGTGCGCTCTCTCTCTCAGGGACGAGCGACCTATACGATGGAGCCAAATACCTATCAGGAAGTCCCGAAAATGATCGCGGAGAAGATTATCGCGGGCTGATGGAATTGTGTTTTGGGATGCAAGGTTCCATCGCGGCGTGATGGTGAACTGCACTCCTTGGCTTTTTCACTGAATAAAAAGCGAGAGGTACACTTTACTTAAATTTTTTGCTCTTTCAAAAAGTGAGCGAGTAAGGTGCGGTGGTCAAAGGGCGTTCATTTTATGGATGTCTGTTTATTAACGGAGCAAACAAAATGGCAGTTAAAGAAAAAATACGTATCAAATTAAAGGCGTACGATCATCGGATCCTGGATCAGTCTGTCCAGGAGATTGTCGCGACGGCTAAAAAAACGGGCGCGAAAGTCATTGGCCCGATACCGCTTCCGACCCATATCTGGAAAACAACCGTGCTTCGGGGACCGACCATCGATAAAAAAGCTCGTGATCAGTTTGAAATTCGCACTCACAAAAGGCTTATTGAGCTTGAAGAGCCCACGTCCCGGACGGTTGATGCTTTGATGAAGCTGGATCTGCCGGCGGGCGTTGATGTCGAGATAAAACTTTAAAGGAAAAAGATATGTTGGGTCTTTTGGGAAAAAAAATTGGAATGTCGCGGATTTTCGATGAGGGTGGCACTCAGGTTCCGGTGACTTTGATTGAAGTGGGCCCTTGTTTCGTGACCGGGATTCGCACAAAGGAAAAAAACGGCTATCAGGCGGTTCAGATTGGTTTTGATGTCGTGAAAGAGCGCAAGCTTACCAAGTCCCGTCTTGGCGCGACTAAAAAGATCGGTGTCCCTCCGGTTAACGTTAATCGCGAAATTCGCACGGAAAATCTTGAAGGTCTTGATCTTGGCAGTGAAATCCGGGTTGATAATTTTGAGGCTGGAGAGTTTGTGGATGTGGTCGGGACTTCGATCGGGAAGGGATTCCAAGGGGTCGTGAAGCGTCTTGGTTATAAGGGAGGCGCTTCAAAAGGCCATGGTTCGATGTTTGGGCGGCAACCTGGAAGTATTGGTTCACAGTCTGGCAGTGCGGGCGCAAGGAAAAAAGTTCGTAAGGGCAAAGGGCTTCCGGGCCATCTCGGTAATGAACGTGTTACGGTTCATAATGTTAAAGTGATGAAGGTTGATCCGGAAAATAATTTGTTGGTTGTCAAGGGGAGTGTGCCGGGTTTTGAGGGTGGATATGTTTTTATCAAGACATCACTCAAACGCGGCAGTAAAAACAAATGGAAAGTAAGTCAGCAACCGAAGGAAGCTCCCGTAGCTTCGCCGGATGTTTCAGCTGAGAAAAAAGAACACGATGACGCGAAATAAGGCGTCCGATCTGAAAGGTAGAGCAGAACGATGAAAGTGCCTCTTTACACAAAAGAGGGGAAAAAGAAACAGGAAGTGGTGCTGAATCCCGAAGTTTTCGAGGTTCGCATAAATCGGCGGCTTCTTGAATTAGTGCGCGACGCTTACAGCGCCAACCTTCGAAGAGGAACGGCAAACACCAAGACTCGCGGAGAAGTACGCGGGGGTGGAAAAAAACCGTGGAAACAAAAAGGGACCGGTAATGCCCGGCATGGGTCGACCCGTTCACCGATTTGGAAAGGCGGCGGTGTCGTGTTTGGGCCGAGGCCTCGTGATTATTCGGTGGATTTGTCCAAAACTATCCGGGGCAAAGCGTTGCAGATAGCGGTTGCGATGCGTGGCCGCGAAAAAAACATCATGCTTCTCGAGTCCCTAAAGCTTGCGACGGCGAAAACCAAGGAATGGGCCGATATTGTCAAAACGTTGCCGCTGCAGGGAAAGAAAGCTGTTTATCTGACCAAAGATTTGGACGTGAATTTAAAGCGCGCAAGTCGTAATTTGCAAAAGTGGGTTTGTGTCAAGAGTGTTTCGGATGTTAATGCTTACGACATACTTCAGCACGTGAAAGTCATTATTGACGAATCGGCGCTTGAACCGCTCGAAAAAAGATTGATGGCAGGAGTTTCAAAATCATGAGTCTGACGATGTACGACATTATTGTGGAACCGTGGATCACGGAAAAAGTCACGCGGGCGACTCAAAGTGCGAACCAATATGGATTTAAGGTGCATCCAAGCGCTAATAAAAAAGAAATCAAGTCTGCGGTGGAAAAAATTTTCAATGTTCATGTCACTCGCGTGAATACGGTTAATGTGAGAGGAAAATGGCGACGTGTGCGCTACCAGCCCGGACAGACACCGGATTGGAAAAAAGCGATTGTGACGTTGAAAAAAGGCGACAAAATTGATTGGACGAAATAACCCCCATGCGTGTGGGGCAAGGAGCTAGTTAAACAGTTATGGGACTCATTAAATTCAAACCAGTAACGCCGACCCGACGATACGGAAACGCGTCTGATTTCTCTGATATTACGGTGGATCGTCCTTTTAAGCCGCTTACCGAGATCCGTAAACGGACCGGGGGACGGAATAACATGGGGCACATTACCTCACGTCGAATTGGGGGTGGTCACAAACAGAGAATCCGGTTAGTGGATTTTCGAAGACTGCGGCACGGTATACCCGCGACCGTATTGACGGTTGAGTATGATCCTAACCGGAGCGCGCGTATCGCGCTCGTGGCTTATCAGGATGGAATCAAAAGTTACATCCTTTGCCCGGATGGTTTGAAGGTGGGGGAGCAGGTAGTAAGCGGGCCTGAGGCGGAAGCTTCTTTGGGGAATCATTTGCCGCTACAGAAAATTCCAGAAGGGACCATGATCCATAATATCGAATTAAAACCGGGTCAGGGCGGCAAGCTTGTTCGCTCAGCTGGAGGCGTGGCTCAAATTCTTGCGAAGGAAAATGATTTTGCTCATATCAAATTGCCATCGGGCGAGGTTCGGTTAATCCCTGCCAAAGCCTACGCGACGATTGGGCAGTGTTCGAATATTGACAATGAAAATATTGTTCTCGGGAAGGCGGGACGCAGTCGCTGGCTTGGCAAGCGTCCTATTTCCCGCGGAGTTTGCCGTAACCCTGTGGATCATCCACTGGGTGGTGGTGAAGGAAAATCGAAAGGCGGAAATCATCCGCAAAGTCCTTGGGGGCAAAAATCCAAAGGATTGAAAACACGTCGGCGGTACAAGGCTTCCAATAAATACATCGTGAAGGATCGCAGAAAATGAGCCGCTCATCTAAAAAAGGCGTTTTTGTAGACGAAAAATTGCTCAAAAAAGTCAGGACAGCCGTTGAGAAAAAAGATCGCCGGCCGATCAAGACATGGTCGCGGCGTTCCACGATCACCCCGGATTTTGTGGGGGTCACTTTAACGGTTCACAACGGGAAGACTTTCGTGAATGTGTTCGTGACCGAAAACATGGTAGGTCATAAAGTGGGAGAATTCGCTCCGACCCGAACTTTCCGAAAGCACAGCGCGTCCGGCGAAAAAGCTGCCGCGATGGCGGCAGGTGCTAAAACCTAATCGATAGAAGAGAGATTTATGGCAAAAGTTGACAGTAAAAAAACGGCTACCCAGGTGGCTCCGGATCCCAGAAAAGTTAGATCCGTTACCAAGCATGTCCGGATCGCGCCGAGAAAATTGCGTCTGGTTATCAATACGATCCGCAAGCGACCGGCGATTGAGGCCGTGGGGATGCTCTCGCTGATGCCCCAAAAAGGCGCGAGGATTGCCATTAAGACTTTAAAAAGCGCCATCGCTAACGCGAAAAACCTTGGATTGAATGAAAGACGGCTTGTTGTTTCTGACATTCGAGCCGATGGAGGTCCCGTCATGAAACGCTTCATAAGTCGATCGATGGGGCGGGCCAACAAAATTTTAAAAAGAACGTCACATCTGACGGTGGTGGTTTCTGAGGGGCGGAAGATTTGGGGTGGCGAATCACCGGAAGATGTCAAGTCTCATAAGAAAAAGGCCGCGAAAGTAGCTTAAAGAGGAGGAAATACTTTGGGTCAAAAAGCTCATCCATATGGTTTAAGGGTCGGATATATCAAACCCTGGAGAGCGCGCTGGTTCGCTAAGGGCGATGCGGTTGCGTATCTGGGCGAGGATCTCAAGATTCGTAAGTATCTTAAAGCGAAGCTTGCGACGGCCGGAGTTTCTTCGATCGAAATTGATCGCGCCGCCAGCCGTTTGCGGGTCAGACTCTTTGCCGCGAAACCCGGGATCATTATTGGGCGCCGTGGTCAGGAGATTGATAAGATCAAGGAAGATTTGACAGCGATCACGCAAAACGAAGTCTTTCTGGATATCAAAGAAGTCAAGATGCCCCAGATTGACGCTCAGCTTGTAGCGGAGAATATGGCGTTACAGCTTGAAAAACGGGTCAGTTTTCGTCGTGCCATGAAAAAAGCGGTCCAATTGGCGATGCAAAAAGGAGCGCTTGGAATTAAAGTAAAGTGTAAAGGCCGACTTGGTGGCACCGAAATTGCTCGAGAGGAAGGTTATAAAGAGGGCAAGGTGCCCCTTAGTACATTTCGCGCGGATATCGATTATGGTTTTGCTGAAGCCTTTACGACCTATGGTACGATTGGCTGTAAGGTTTGGATCTATAAGGGTGACATTTTGATCAAGAAAGAACAGGAAGAGAAGAAGCAAGAACTGGAAAAGAAACTCAGTCAGGTTGAAGTTGAGATGAAGAAGGTTGCTACTGAGGCTTCCGAAGAAGTTAAGGAGAATACAGACAATGCCCCTGATGCCTAAACGCGTAAAATTCCGCAAGCAACATCGCGGTTGGATGGGGGGAGTTGCGACCCGGGGAAGTCGCTTGGCTTATGGTGACTACGGACTTAAGGCGCTCGAATGCGCTTGGTTGACCGCGATTCAGATTGAAGCGTCCCGTGTGGCGCTCACGCGGCACGTCAAGAGGGGCGGGAAAATCTGGTTGCGGGTGTTCCCTGACAAGCCATATTCGAAAACACCGGCGGAAACACGTATGGGGAAGGGAAAGGGGGCGCCAGAATATTACGTGGCGGTGATTAAGCCCGGGAAGATCCTTTTTGAAATGGGAGGCGTCCCTGAACAGCTTGCTAGGTCCGCGATGCGTTTGTGCGCCCATAAACTTCCATTTCGTACTAAATTTGTAAAACGAGAGGCGTGAGTTTGACATGCTTAAATCATCTGATTTGCGCGGACTAAGTCTGGAAGAACTGAGAGAAAAGGCCATGAGCCTCAAGAAAAATCTTATGCAGTTGCGTTTTCAGCAAAAAACAGGAAAGCTTGAACAGCAAAACACATTGGGTCAGGCCAGGCGGGATATCGCGAGGATCCTGACAATCATTAACGAGATCCAGAGAACCGGGAAAAAGAAATGAGCGAACAGGAAAAAACAGAGCCGAGCAAGCGCGTTCGGGAAGGCGTTGTCGTAAGCGCAAAAATGAAGAAAACGGTCGTTGTTTCCGTGACACGTCTTTTGCGACACCCCAAGTTTAATAAGACGATCAGACGTCAAATTCGTTACGCGGTGCATGATGAGCGTAGCGAAGCGAAAGAAGGTGACCGGGTTCAAATTATGGAAACCCGACCGCTTTCGAAGACGAAAAATTGGCGGCTTGTGAAGGTGATAAAATGATTCAGGTGCGAACGGTTCTTGAAATAGCCGACAATAGCGGAGCGAAAAAGGTTGCCATGATTGGCGTGTTGGGTCGCCGGGGGAAGCGGACGGCGGAAGTGGGCGATATTATAACGGCCTCGGTGAAAGAGGCGCTTCCCAATGGAGCGATTAAAAAAGGCGAAGTTGTTAAGGCGGTTCTTGTGAGATCCAAGAGTCCGATACAGCGCAAGGATGGGTCTATTGTGCGTTTTTCATCGAACGCGGTTGTTTTGATTGATAACCAGAAAAATCCCCGGGGAACCCGAATATTTGGTCCTGTGGCGCGTGAGCTTCGGGAAGCTAATTTTTCGAAAATTATTTCGCTGGCTCCGGAGGTTGTCTAGGCCGGCTCCCTCTGCGGGATTGGATGCGAGAAAAATTTTCAAGTTTGTTTTCTATAACAAAGAAAGGCATGAGTTTCTACCAAGGTAAGTCATGAAGATTAAAAAAGGCGATGAAGTCATTGTCACAAAGGGAAAAGACAAAGGGAAAAAAGGTCGCGTGATGCGGGTCTATCCGGCGGAGAGTAAGCTTCTGGTAGAAAAGATCAACTACCGGACCGTGTATATGAGGAAAAGTCAGGAAAATCCCAAGGGTGGGATCACGAAAATGGAAGGAAAGCTTCCGGTTGCGAATGTAAAGCTTGTTTGTCCTCGGAGCGGAAAGCCGACTCGGGTGGGGTATTCGATCCTTGCTGACGGAACCAAACACCGTCTCGCAAAAAAGTCGGGTGAGGTTTTATAAAAATATGAAACAAAAAATCGCTGTCGAAACACCTCGTTTGCTTGATGTTTATCGTAAGGAAGTCGTTCCTGCGCTTTTGAAGGAGTTTGGTTTGAAAAACCCCATGCAGGCGCCCAGACTTGAAAAGATTGTCATTAATATGGGAGTGAAAGAAGGCCAGGAGGATATCAAGATTCTTGACCAGCTCGCTGTGGAACTTTCAAGAATTACCGGACAAAAACCGGTTGTGACGAGAGCGAAAAAATCGATCTCCTCCTTCAAACTTCGCGAAGGCTCGCCCATCGGCCTTAAGGTTACCATTCGACGCGCTCGAATGTATGAATTTCTGGATCGGTTGATTAATGTCGCAATGCCGCGAATTCGTGACTTTCGAGGTTTTTCGGATAAGAGCTTTGATCAGGCCGGTAATTATTCTCTCGGTTTGACCGAACAGATTATTTTCTCTGAAGTTGAATACGACAAGATTAAAAAAACTCAGGGGATGGATATTACTTTTGTAACGACGGCCAAGAATCGTAAAGAGGGCAAGAAACTTCTTGAGCTTCTTGGCTTCCCGTTCAAGAAAGCATAAAGGAATAACAGATGGCAAAGACCTGTCTAGTTGTTAAACAAAAGCGAACTCCGAAGTTTAAGGTGCGCCGGTACAACCGTTGCCAGCGATGCGGACGGTCCCGCGGATACATTCGTAAATTCGGTATTTGCCGAATCTGTTTTCGTGAGCTTGCTCATCTTGGAATGTTGCCGGGTGTTGTGAAATCAAGTTGGTAGGTTTGTTAAGTTTTATAAGCGGAGTGACGCCTGCGTCCAGTAGATCGCGTCGAGTTGTAAGAGAGAGAACGCTCCCTCGCGGGAGTGAATGGAGAAAAAAATGTCACGTTCCGATTTTATCGGTGATTTTTTAACATGTATTCGTAATGCGGCTCAGGCAAAAAAAGATAAGTTGACGGTGCCGGCGTCCAGCCTGACGGTGCGTCTTGCCGAAATTCTCAAAGAAGAGGGTTTTATTGAGAACGTGAAGCCTTTTGCCGAAGGCGAGAAGCGATTTGCGCGAATTCACATGAAGTATATTGGTGCGGAGAGAAAGTCGGCGATCCAGGGAATCAAGCGTATTTCCAAACCGGGCATTCGTTATTATGTCGGGAGCAATAAAATCCCCAAAGTTCAAGGGGGTCTGGGTGTTGCGATTTTGTCGACGCCTAAAGGTGTCATGACGGATCGTCAGGCCCGTGAAAATAAGGCGGGTGGAGAGATTCTTTGCCACGTCTGGTAAGGTTTGTTGAAAATCGAACTGAGTTATTGTAAATAGAGTTTTTAGCCCGAAAGGATCGCAGGGTGTTTTCGGGCCCATGTTAACGGAGAAATGTATGTCGCGTATCGGGAAGAAACCGGTCACAATACCTGAAAAAGTTAAAGTTACGATCCAGGGGCAGAACATCCAGGTCCAGGGCCCCAAGGGCGTTCTTTCCATGGTGGCGCATCCGCGAGTCAAGGTTGCGATGGAAGGGAATGAAGTAAAAGTAACTCGCGCGACGAATGAAGGCAGTGATCGTGCCCTGCATGGTTTGACGCGTGCCCTGATCCAAAATATGATCGTGGGTGTCACACAGGGTTATTCCAAAGAACTGGATATCGTGGGTGTTGGCGTGAAAGCGGCTGTGAAAGGAAACGTGCTCTCGATGTCTCTCGGTTTTACGCATCCAGTCGAATATT
>DCTJ01000056.1 GCA_002329545.1 Candidatus Omnitrophica bacterium UBA1443 | reverse complement strand
ACGCGCTGCATCTGCCCGCCGGAAAGCTCCAAGGCGCTTTTATGCAGACGATCCTTGACCTCGTCCCAGAGCGCCGCCGCCTTCAGACTGTTCTCGACCACCTCATCCAGGAAGTCCCGGTTATTTTGCCCGGATACCCGCAGACTATAGATAACGTTTTCGTAAATCGATTTCGGAAACGGGTTGGACTTTTGAAAAACCATCCCGATCCGCTTCCGGATCTCGGTCACTTCCAGTTCGTCATCGTAAATACTTTGTCCCTTGACCAGGATATCGCCGGAATACCTCGTCAGATCAATCAGGTCATTCATCCGGTTGATGTTCCTGATCAGGGTCGACTTGCCGCATCCCGAAGGGCCAATGATCGAAGTGACCTGTTTCTCCGGCACCTCGAGATTAACGTCAAAAACGGCCTGTTGGGCCCCATAAAAAAAACTGTAATTCCGTATCGTAATGCAGGTTTCAAACGGAATTGGGTTTTGTTGCGTCGAAATTTGCCCGGACGTCAAAATCCGGATCTCATCATTCACATCCACTGAATTACCCTCCCTCGTCAAATCACACAGTTTCATGAGTTTCCTCCCGGGCGCTTCCCGAATTTAGAAAGCTCCCGTTGCGTATTTTTTTCTTAAATGTTCCCGGATCAAAATGGCCCCGAGGTTCATCACCACAACCAGCGTAATTAGCAAAAGCGCCGTCGCAAACACCATCGGCTTCGCGGCGTCAGAATCGGGCGACTGAAAACCCAGATCATAAATATGAAACCCCAGATGCATAAATTTCCGTTCAAGGTGAATCCACGGAAAAATACCGTCTATCGGAAGATTGGGCGCAAGCTTCACGACTCCCACGATCATCAAGGGAGCCACTTCGCTCGCTCCCCGCGCCATCGCGAGGATGACGCCGGTCAAAATACCGGGAGCCGCGGCCGGAAGAACAATGCGCTGGATCGTTTGCCATTTGGAGGCCCCGCACGCAAAAGACCCCTCGCGCATTCCCCGTGGGACCGAAGCGATCGCCTCTTCCGCGGCGACAATCACGACCGGGATCGTCAAAAGCGCCAGGGTCAGGGAGGCCCACAAAATCCCGCCCGTCCCAAAAGTCGGCGTCGGAAGCGCGTCCTTGAAAAAAAGACGGTCAACCGTCCCACCGACAAAGTAGACAAAAAATCCCATTCCAAAAACTCCAAACACGATCGAGGGAACGCCCGCCAGATTATTGATGGCCACCCGGACCGCTCGCAGAAGAAATCCTTCGCGGGCATATTCCCGCAGATAGATCGCGGCCAGCACTCCAAAAGGCGTCACAGCCAAACTCATGAGAACCGTCATTACAAAGGTCCCGAAAATAGCCGGAAAAACTCCGCCCTCCGTATTGGCCTCTCGGGGTTCTTCCGTGAGGAACCTCCATAAGCGTTTGAGAAAAAACTGGCATTTTTCAACCATCCCCAACCGGTTCGGGAAGTAAAAATCCACAATTTTCCCTGTCGAGATTTCCATTTCCTGGCCCGTGGGAAGCCGGTAACCAAGCTGGGCGCCATCCTGGGTTTGCCGGAGATATCCGGCCCGATCCGCAAGAACTTGATAATCTCCTTTTAACCGGCCGAGAGACTTTTCTAAAACCCGTTTTTGCTCGCCCGCGAACAGCCCTCGTTCCCGCAAGGACTTTTCGCGAAGTCTCAGTTTCTCAATCTTGTGATTAATCAAACCAATTTCTTTTTTTTCAATCTGATGAATCTCTTTCCAGCGCTCATTTGTCTCCCGGACAAGGCGACTCAAAACCTCCTCGAACCCAGGATCGCCAAAAGAAATTTTCTCTTTGCCCGCAATTTTCAGAGAAACAGGAAACACCAGGGCGTCCCCATACTCCCTCCGCTCAAGCCGTAAAACATCCCGCAGGTACCGGATTTCCCGGATCGAACTTTTGTCAAAAAACTTGTAGCTGGTTCCGTAAACCTCCCGGTTACCGAGAAAAATCTGCCATTCCTCGATCTTGTGGTCTTCGGGATCGTGAACCATCTTGAATTGTCTTTTGGCGATAACTCCCGCGATTCTTCCGGAAAATCCGTCAGAAGGTTCCCCTTCAAGTTCAAATATGGCGACAGCGGGCGGCCAGAAAATCTTGATGCCATTCGTGAAAATAACGGAGAGGATGTAGACAATCATCGCCAGACCAATCGCCAGCCCCGTCGAGGTAAGCCAAACAAAAGACTCCCCGCGGCTTCTTCCTTTTTTATCAAATAGAGGTTTTGCCGTCGCCAGAGTCATCATTACACCGTCTTGTATTTGGCCCGAAAACGTTGTCGCACCACTTCGGCCACCGTATTAACGATAAAAGTCATGACAAACAGAATCACAGCCCCCAGAAACAGGGTTCGGTAAAGAGTTCCCAAATAAGGCGCTTCCGGAAGTTCAACCGCGATATTCGCCGAAAGAGTCCGCATTCCCGAAAAAATACTAAAATTCATGACCGGCGTGTTCCCGGTCGCCATCACCACAATCATGGTTTCTCCGATTGCCCGGCCAAGGCCGATCATGATCGCGGAAAAGATCCCCGGGAACGCCGTCGGGAGCACCACGCGAACCGCCGTTTGCCAGCGGCTTGCTCCAAGCGCCAGGGATCCGGAAATAAGGCTCTTGGGCACATTGGAAAGCGCGTCCTCGGCAATGGTGAAAATAATCGGTATCACGGCAAATCCCATCATAAAGCCAACGACAAGCGAGTTTCTCTGGTTAAAGGGTGTCCCTGTCGTCTGGGGCCACCAGAGCCGAAAATCCGCCGTCCGTATCCCGAGATCCGGGTCATGGAAAACAAAAAACGTTTTTTCTATGACGGGACCCAACTGCCATCCCCAGTAACCCAAAAGGGCAAGCACGGGAATGATCGCGAGCCATTCAAAACCAAGCGGAATCCATTTACGATAGCGGATCGGCAAATGACCCCAGAAGGCCCCGAACATCATCGCGCCGACCGGGATTAAAACGCATACCACCATCAGCGACGGCACTTTGGTCTCGATCAGCGGCGCAAGCCAAAGCGCCGCCAGAAATCCAAGCACCACGGACGGAAGCGAGGCCATAATCTCCAGGGTGGGCTTGATGAAAAGTTTCATCTTCGGATGCGCGAACTGGGACGTATAAAGCGCGCCCAAAAGCGCTATGGGAAGAGAAAAAATCAGCGCGTACCAGGTCCCTTTCAGAGTTCCGATAATAAGCGGAACCATCGAAAGTTTCGGCTCAAAGTCATCGGTAGAACCGCTCGTTTGCCAGACAAAATCAGCTTCAGGGTAGCCCTCATACCAGAGTTTCTTGAAGAAAGCCTTCCATCCCGCTTGGGGATGCGGATCCTTCAGGTTGTAGAAATGCAATTGATGTTTTGAATCGAGCAAAAGGATGCGGTCATACTGGGGGCTCAGGGCCCCGAGCTTCACTTCGAACGGAAAACGTTTCTCCCAGCGCACCGTCTCCGTCGTCGAATAACGCAAAGACACCCAGGAGCCATGTCCCGTCAGAAACGCCTNNCTCGCGCTAAAAAAATCAGCGGCGCCTCCAATCGGCTCAAATTCCTTTGTCTTCACAAAAATCCGTCTCTTTTCTCCCTGCGGGATCGCCAGCGAAAAAATCCTGTTCAGTCCTTTCCCGTTAGTGACCGAAACAGACACTTCCCCATTGATATAATCCAGAGAGCCTATCCGCTGATCTTCCTGGTCTTCGAAGGGACGGAAAGATTGCCGCAACTGAACCACGTCCGGTGTCACCCGAAAATAATGCACATCCCCTTCTTCCGTCGCGGCCAGGACTCCGTCCGCGCTTGAATTGACAAGAATCCGGATGGGTTTTCCCGGCAGGTCGGACGAAAGATCAATCACTTTTTCAAGTTGAGGTTCGCTGAAACCCATCAGGCTTGATTCACGCGTAACAATCGCCACGGGAACGGATGTTTTTTCACCGGTAGCGAAGATCCCGGCAACAAGCATGGTTTCTCCGGAATCTCCGCTCGCCAGATCACGCACACGAACAGGGTCTTCCGACTTTAAAACCGGGGCAGTGATCAGCGGCTCGATCCGCGGCATGATCAACCGCTGGTCTCCCTCGTAAGAAGCGTCATAATGCAGTTGAAGGATACTGATATTGCCGTCTCCGGTTCCGTAGATAAAACGCTGTTTGAGGGGATCATATTTAACCGCGAGAACTTTAGAACCGAGAAAGTCATCCGGAGTGAATTCATAAACGATCTTTTTTGAGACCAGGTCATAAAAAGTGACCCGCCCGGATTTTTCAACCAGAAAAGGTTTTTCGGTCCATTCGTCTATGCCAAGCGCCTTGTACTCTTTCGCGGGGACCGAAAGCGTCTCAAGAAGCGTCACTTTCGCCCGGCTCATCAGCGGAAGGGTCTGGGCAAAAATGAAGAAAAAGATCGCGGCCACGGCCACGATAATTCCGATCCCGCCGATCTTTATGAAATGCGTCATGAACCGGTCAAAAAGGATGGTCGAGCGGGCCGTTTTAAAACGCGAAGGGAGAGCCTCCCGTAAGTCAGCTCCGGTATTGATGGGCGCCTGAACCTGTGGCAACGATTTTATCCTCCCTTGGCTTTAAAGGATATTTTACAAACCAGCCGGTCCGCTGAACTTGACAACGGGCCGGCTGGTTCGTTTTTTGCAATTTCAGAAAACCGCTTTCTCTTACTGTAGCTTGCTAAGTTCCTCTTCAATCAGCTTGGCGGTCAGCGGATAATAACCATCCTTGACCACAAGTTCCTGTCCCTGCTTGGAGATCATGAACTTGACGAACTCGAGCGTTAGCGGATCGAGCGCCTCCCCCGGCTTCTTGTTAACGTAAACAACCAGAAACCGGCTCAGTGGGTATTTCCCGCTAATTGCATTTTCCATGCTGGGGCCGACACCGTTTACCTTCACTGCCTTGACACCTGAAGTGATATAGCCGATACCGGAATAGCCGATACCGCCAAGATCACTGGCTACGGCCTGAACCACGGCGGAAGATCCAGGCTGTTCCTTCACTGTGCTCTTGTAGTCCCCTTTCTTGAGGGCTTTTTCCTTAAAAAACGCGTAGGTTCCGGACGCGCTGTTGCGGCCATAAATGGCAATCGGCTTATTGGTCCAGCCCGGTTTTACGCCAAGCACTCCGCCCCAGTGCCGGATATCATCCCCACCCTGTTTGAACGTGTTCGAGAAAATCCCGTCCACTTCCTCAAGGGTCAGGTTCGTGACTGGGTTATCCTTATTAACATAAACCGCCAAATTGTCAATCGCCACCCGGATCATCGTCGGCTTATAGCCGTATTTAGCTTCAAAACCACTGGCCTCATCGGACTTCATCGGACGACTCATGGGACCGATCTGGGCAACACCCTCCGTCAAGGCTGGGGGCGCGGTCGCGGACTCCTTGCCTTCAATTTGAACGTTCACATTCGGATAAATCGCCTTGAACCCTTCCGCCCAAAAAGTCATCAGGTTGTTCAGGGTGTCGGAACCGACACTGTTCAGATTTCCCGAAACACCGCTTGTTTGCTGATATTGTCCGATATTCGGATCAACGTCCGCCGCAAAACTGCTGGCCGGAAGCGCCAACAGCATCGCGATCCCGCTAGCCACCATTAGTTTCTTCATTGTTATATCTCCTCTTTTCATTTTTGTAACCGTGGGACTGGCCCACCCTGGGGCTTTTTCCTTAACCAAGGGAGGAATTGTCCACCGATTTGAGTGATGGGCCAGCCCGGCAACCATGTTAAAACTTCCAGACCAGATCAACCTGATACAACTGCTGAGCATTCGGACTATTGCTCCCGGCATCAATAATGTTCTGCGTAAAAAACGCCGAACCGTTGAGCGTCAGAAAATCCGTCAGCGCGTAACCGGCCTTGATCACACTGCCCTTACGGTTGGTAAACCCGAAATCCGAGTCGGTCCAGACGCTGAAGGTCGAATTCTTTTCCAGATGCCCGTAGGTGTAACCAAGCTCCCATTCGCCCTTCTTCTTCGCGGAACCGATCTTCGCGTTCACAACGTAGAAATGCCGCTCATGGGCATTGTCCATATGAGCCTGAGTGTTCTGCCCATGTTCGAAAGACAATTTGAATTTTGGTAGCGGATCGATCTTCCAGCCCAACTCGTGGTAAAAACTGAGAACTCCCAAATCCCCCGTATTCACACCGGTGTAAAGATCATTGGTTCTCATGTTCACACCATCAATACTATAACTGGTGGCTGTAGCCGTTCCGACTTTCCCGATTCCTCTCGAAAATTCATAATTAATGTGGTGCCGCAAATCAATGGGATGCTGGAGATTCTCATGGGTGAATTTATTACGGATTCCCCCCGAAAAACCGAAAAACTCAGCATCACCGTCGACGTTGCTCCTCCTGGACGATTCATTGATGACGAACTGTGTCCCGAGAAATTCAACATCCGTGCTCAAATTTTCAGTCTTGAACAGGCGGGAAGTAACCTTTTCATAAATACCTTCCGGCGTCACGTCGCTGTCCCAGCTCAGCCAGCTGTGAACGTCCGAGAGCGGATTCGCCACTTTACCCACGCCAATCTCAACATCACAGATGGGACCCATTCGCGCCCATTCGGGATTGTAAATCGCGTAAGCCTGATCAATCGTTATGGTTTTATTGGCAAAAGCGCTGTCAAAACTCTGGTTCGTGGACGTGGGATCTGTCGTACCACCTGAAGCAAGCCGAAACCCCGCCTTGAACTCATCATTGAATTTCTTCTCCAGTCCCCAGCGCAAACGAAACCGGAACCGGTTTACGTCCGCCGATGTCGCCCTCGTATTATTCGCGGGCTCATAACGCATGCGAATGTCGCCTTTCGCCTTGAGATCCTTAAGCCATTTGTCAGAATCTCCGATCTTGTCTTTTAAATTTTTGTCGAATTGTTTTTTAAAATCATCTTCATTGATTTTCGGCGATTCGACTCCGCTGGGCGCTACCTCAATAGAGGGCCCCCTGGTTTTTAAAGCCTGAATCTCCGTCTTTTGCGCAGCCACGGTCTTCTGCAATTCGCTCATCTGATTTTGCATCTGTTCCAGCAAACTCATAAGCTGGGCTTCATCCGCGAAAGCGGTTTGACCCACAGCAAACGAGAAAATCATGAGCAAACTCATTATTCTCCCTACTGTTTTCTTCATGGTTTTCTTCTCCCTTTGTTTAAGTTCCCCGGAATGTAGGACCATTCCCGTTGGACCTGTTACGGGAGAAGTGTACAAAAGCAGTGTCAGATCTTTATGAGGGGCGTGTAAAGTTATTGTAAAACCTCGGCCGCATTATCCGGCGGTCATCACCATGAGCGAAGGCGCGCTCGTTTCCGTTCATGGGCTGACCAGGCCGGTTGGCGCTGGAGTGGGACGAGAGACAGAAAAAGAGCTAGACGATCTTTTCGCTTTTGACGAGGACGTAGCTGTCCGGATTCTTGTGGGCAAGGGACAGATAAAGCTTGTAGCGTTGCCGGGGGGAGGGCTCTCCTTCTTTTATTCCGAAAGAGGCATAAGGATCGGCCACGGCGAGGGTCAACCATTTTCGGGGAATACCTTCTTCATCCGTTTTTTTAAAATCCATGGTAAGAAACTTCCAGATTTTCTTTTCTTTCACGGCCGTTTTCATCTGTTCACGGAGAGGAGGTTCTTCAATAATAACGCTTTTAAAACTCCCCATCAGAACCCGGTTGACCCTGAAAACCACGGCCGTCCAGACGGGGGGCATTTCAGAAGGCGGTTTTTCAAGCGCGTCAACCTTCCCCCCTGCCAGGATACTACGCGTCTTGATGGGAACCACTTCAAGGATAAGATCCGTTCGCAGAGGTTTCACCACGCCCGTCTCGGCAAAACCCGGGAAAACATTTAAAAGCACAAGACTAGCAATCAGCAGGAGCCTTTTCACAGTATCCCTTTCTTTTATTGCCGGCAGTATAAACAATCCCGAAAACCTCTCATGTAAAAACTACGTAAAATCCGCCTTCGGAAAATGTCTCCGGCAAAACCTGGCCTGGTTCCGGAAGACAGAATAAACGAAAGGGTCTAGAAAAAGCGGGTCTATTTCATTCGGGCTACCAGGGAAAAAGCGTAAGTTGCAAATTCACGCGCTCTGCCAAAAACTGCAACTACAGAAAAACTTAAGCTGTGCGGCCCAGTAATTCATTGACCTTTTTCATGACCTGGAAAGCATCGGCCACATAAAGCACATCGGCCTTGCCTTGGGCCCAGCCGCAGTTTGCGTCCACGTTAATCGCGCGGCGCTCATTGATGAAACGCCATCCGACAACGTGAGGTTCTTCACCGTGGCAACAAGTCGCGAGCCCTTTGGAATGTCTCGGCGTGGAACCGGTCTGCCCGATCTGGTTTAGGTGACTGATAAACGAAAGTACCGTCTCGCCTTCCGCTCCAAGGTCCACAAGAGATTTACTGCTTCCAAGAGACGCCTTCGATTCTTTCAAAAAACCCAGGATAAGGTTCTCCGCCTCTTTACCGTGCGTCTGGNNGCCGGCGCCCGCCACAAAAAGGAGATCCGCGTCCGGACGAATTGTTTGGGCGTCCGCCAGCGGCGCCTGAACACCGGTCACTTTCGTGCGCTTGTCCTGCTCCGTCAACACAACCTGGATAGGTTCCACGTTCCCGGAACCTCGGGGCCCCGCGTAAATCGGAAATGTTCCGGAATCGACAAGAAGGACCCAGGGACGCGCCGCGCGCGTAAGAGTCGCCACCATCCGTTGACGGTAGTACCAGCGCTGGATATCAAGCTGGGCTCCATTCACGTTAATGCCGCTCACATGCGTATCAATCATCCCCTTGAGCCGAAACGAAAGCCCCGGAAGGGCTCGCGAAAAACGGGAAGTTCCGGGCGCAATAACAATCGTCGCCGCGACCACTTTGGCAATCGCCTCGGCCGCTTTAACATCCGTGGCATAGCGGGATTCACTAAAATCCTCTCCCGAGACGCCCAAAATCTTTTCGGCGCCACATCCGGCGATCTGGTCTGCCGCCACCTTGACGTCACCACCGATCAACCCAACCGTGAAAGTTGAGCCCGCCAGGTCCCTGGCAAGCTTCTGCGCCGCGGTTAACACCTCGAGCGCGATCTTGGGAAGACTGCCGTCTTTTTGAGTATGTGCCAGAAAAAGAATTTTTTCCATAGGGTTAACCTTTCATCCAGGTAACAATTTCATTAGCGATCTCGTCGACCGGCGTATCTTTCACGATACGCGTCTGACGGACCTGTTTGGGTAATTCCACGGAAGCAAATTTGATCTTGTCGCCCTTGAGCCCCGCGGGCGCGGCTTTCTGAAGCGCGGGCATAATCCCACGCATATTCGCCATCCCAACCTGGGGATTGTTCGGGGGTTCGGGAAGGTTCCCCGTCGCCCATCCGATCACGACCGGAGCGCAGGCGCAAGTTGACACCTGATATTGCCCGCCTTCAATACGCTCAAACAGCTGAAGTGAACCGTCGGGCTGAACTTTGAGTTCATCAACTCCGAGAAACACATCGGAGATCCCAAGCTGTTCGGCAATCAATTGCATCGTCACCCCCGCGTCACGGGACGCCGACGCGCATCCGCCAAACACAAGAAGTTTTGTCTTATCAAGTCCCGGTATTTTCTCAATCGCGGCGGCCAGCGCGGCGGCGACCTCCGTGGAGTCCATAAACCCGCTCGCGGACCCATCCACGACCACAAGCTCAAACGGAACCTTCTGCGCGATCGTCATCATCAGCTGTTGCAGTTTGGCTTTGGGCCCAAGGCTGAGTAAAGTCACCTTGCTTCCCGGGTTCTGCTTTGCGAGATTCGCGGCCTCAAAAAGCGCATGTCCGGCCCACGGGTCCAGCACGGAAGGTAGCATCATTTCATTTTTAAGCGCGGGCCCGGTCGCCGCCTGGACGGGTTCCAGTGTCTGGAGTGGATCGGGTACAAGACTGCCGCAAACTATAATCTGATAAGCTGTTGACATCGCTAAAAACCTCCTGTGAAAATTGAAAAAATTAGGAGCAGTCTCGCATTATATTCAGCCCGTCCGCTTTCGGCCAGCATGTTTTTCATCTTTATC
>DCTJ01000019.1 GCA_002329545.1 Candidatus Omnitrophica bacterium UBA1443 | reverse complement strand
TTGTGGCGGATGAATTCTCCGATCGCTACGCGTTAGCGCTCGCGATACGCGATCATCTGGTTGGACAGGTTTTGAGTGGTAAGGTCGGAAAGGTTTTGATCGTCTACTTATGGGCCAAATCTTTTAGTATTATCAAGCCTCGTATTTTGACGCTCCTTCCCGCATCGGAGTTGGTTAGAACCGGCGGAGGAGATTTGACGGAGGGGGAGGGTGCATCGCAAGAAGATGAGACATCGGCTGATTCCGAAGATCNNAAGCCGAGCCAGCCCAGATGATGCGCGCGCTTGCCGATATCTGGATCCATTCAAGGCTTTTCGAGATATTATCTGACATACTTCTCGTCGAATTTGCGGTGCAGGCGCAACAGCTGGAATCTGCTCTGGAATCTCTTGGCTCCGAAAGGAAGTCCTTGCTGGTCAGTTTTAGGAAGGCAGGCAGGGATGAATTGAACAAGTCCATGAGGGAAGTGTTTACCCAGACGAACGTTTCAAGGAGGTGATAAAACCGATGGAGCACGCAGGGAACGATACGAGTACTCAGACAACCCCGGTTCCAGATTCGCAGGATGCCGTTTTAGGAAAAGTGATTTCGGTTCGAGGCCCGGTAGTTGACGTCCGTTTTGAGCGCGTGAATGATTTGCCGGCTTTGTACGATGTTTTAATCGGTCAGTCACTTAACAAGAAAAAGGTTGTGATGGAGGTGTCCGAACATTTAAGCAAGAACGATGTCCGGTGTATCGCGCTCTCCGAAACTCTTAATCTTCAGCTCAATTCAAAAGTTGTCAATACCCAAAAACCTGTTTCCGTCAGGACGGGAGACGAGCTCTATGGTCGTATTATCAATGTATTCGGCGATCCAGTGGATAATATGCCTGGTTTTTCAGGCACGGAATTCAAGGTAACACGGCGGCCGCCCCGGCTGGAGCAGTATGACCTCAAGAGTAAATTTTCGGCGAAGCCCGAATTTCTGGAAACCGGCATCAAATATCTCGATGTTCTTTTTCCCTTATGCAAAGGCAGCAAAATGGGAATTCTCGGTGGCGCTGGTTGCGGTAAAAGCGTGGTGATCCTTGAGCTCATTAATAATATCGTAAAAAAACATGAAGGGGTTTGCATCTTTACCGGTATCGGGGAACGGATTCGTGAAGGTAACGACCTGTTCTATGAGCTTAAGGATAATAATCTTCTCTCTAAGATTAAACTTGTCTTTGGACAAATGAATGAGCCGCCAGGAGCGCGTTATGAGTGCGTGAATACCGGAATCACGTTGGCCGAGGATCTTGCGGAACGAAATAAGGATGTGTTGCTTTTTATGGATAATGTGTTTCGGTTTATCCAGGGTGGGCAAGAAATTTCGACTCTGCTGGGTCGTGTTCCCGGTGAATCAGGGTATCAACCCACTCTTCAGTCTGAGGTTAACGCGATTGAGGAGAGGATTCGTTCCATCCCGGGATACGGGTCCATCACATCTCTGCAGGCGGTTTACGTGCCCGCTGACGACATGACCGACCCCGCGGTGGTGGCTATCTTCAGCTGTCTTGACGGAGCCCTGGCGCTCTCCCGTGATTTGGCCCAAAAAGGTTTTTACCCCGCGATTGATCCGCTCCGGAGCAGTTGTTCTAACCTGGATCCCCGTATTATCGGTGAAAGGGCGTACAATATCAGTCAAAAAATGCTCGCCCTTTTTGCGAAACATTCGGCGCTACGCCGGATCGTGCAAGTAGTCGGCGTCGAGGAACTTCCCAAAGAAGACCAGATTGATTATAAACGGGCCGAAAAACTTTTGAATTTCATGACTCAGCCATTCACTGTTGGCGAAGCTTTTACGGGTAAAAAAGGAGAATTTGTCTCTGTTGGGGATACGGTGGATGATTGTGAGGCCATTATCAGTGGCGTCTATGATAAGTTGCAGGCCAGTGATTTTTATCTGATTGGTCGTGCTCCGAGGAAAAAAGAATAAGACAGGATTATGAGAACAACCTCCAATAAAAGGGTATATCAGATTTTGCGGGATTCGGGTGCCGTCTCCGAAGAAGACCTGAAGAAAACTTTAAAAACAGCCGAGACCTCGGGAAAGGATTTCCTGAGCTTGATCCTGGACGGGGGATTTTTAGAGGAACGCGCGCTTCTTGACATTTTTTCAAAAGCGACCGGCTGTCCTGTGGTCAGCCTTAAAACTCTAACTCCAGATTCGGTGGTGTTTGACCATGTTCCGGTGAAATTTGCGTCTTATTACCGCTTTTTCCCGATCCGGGTTGAAAAAGGCAAGCTTCTCATCGCCACTTCCCGCATTTTTGATATCAACACGCTAGATGAAATGCGATTCGCGATGGGATATGAAATAGAAATCTGCTTTGCTCCGGAAAGGGAAATCCAAGAGATGCTCCGGCGGCATTATGGCCTTGCCGCAGATACGGTGGAAAAAATTCTTTCCGAAGCCTCTCCACAGGATCATCCCTTACCCGTGTCAGAAGTGCCGGAAGTTGAAGATATCGAGAAGCTGGCCCAAGCCCCTTCGGTGGCTCATGTCGTCAACCAGATTATTCTAGATGCCTACAAAAAGCGCGCGAGCGATATTCATCTTGAGCCTTTGCAGTCTGGCATTCGTATCCGCTATCGAATTGACGGAATTTTGCAGGAAGCCCCGGTTCCGCGGGAACTTAAGGATTTTTTCGCTCCGATGCTTTCCCGGATCAAGATTATGGCAAATCTTAATGTGGCCGAAAAACGTCTTCCTCAAGACGGCAAATTTCGCGTCAAAACCCAGGAAGAGACGCTGGACCTTCGCGTGTCTTTCATTCCCACCGCGAATGGGGAGAGCGTTGTGATCCGAATTCTTCCGGGGAAGAATGTGTTTCGTCTTGAGCAACTTGGCTTCGAGCAAAAACACCAAAAAATTCTCGAGGAACTTCTCAGCCGTCACAATGGGATCCTTTTTGTGACGGGACCGACGGGAAGCGGCAAAAGCACGACGCTCTACGCGTCGTTGAACAAGCTTAATTCCCCAGACCGGAAGATCATTACGATCGAAGATCCGGTGGAGTATGAGTTGGAGGGAGTTAACCAAATCCATGTCAATCCCGATATCGGGCTTAGTTTTGCCAACGGATTGAGAAGTATGCTCCGCCAGGATCCCGATGTGATGATGGTAGGTGAGGTGCGAGACCTGGAGACGGCGGACATCGCCATTCGCGCCGCGCTGACGGGACATTTGATCCTTTCCACTTTGCACACGAATGACGCGGCGAGTGGAGTGACCCGTTTATTGGATATAGGCGTGGCGCCGTACTTAATAGCCTCGAGCGTTGTCGCGTTTGTCGCGCAACGTTTGGTTCGGGTCATTTGTCCTGTCTGCAAGGCGGAAGTTCCGTATATCAAGGAAGAAGTTAAAAATTTAATAGAACGGGAATATGGAATTCGGGAAACGGATATTCGGATTTTCAGGGGGAAGGGGTGTGAGCAATGTGGCCACACGGGATTTCGCGGTCGACTGGCGATACACGAAGTTCTTCGCTTGACGGAGCCAATCCGGAAGCTGATCATGGATCGCGCAACCGCGGAATCGATTAAGACGGAAGCTATTCGACAGGGAATGACGACCTTGCGGTTTAACGGCTGGGAGAAGGTCATGCTTGGTCTGACGACCGTGGAAGAAGTTTTGGAAACGACGGAAGATGATCGTTTGGAAGGCTGGACGGCTGAATCAAAGGATACAGTCCCTGAAGTGATTCGCATCGCGGAAGAAAAATCCGGAGTTGGTTCGTTGCCTTCAGTGGAACCCCAGGCGGATTCGGATAATAAATTTACGAATTTAAGAAAGTTTCAACGCCTGAGTTGTGAGGTTCCTGTTTTTTTTAAGATCGTGGACTATAAGGGGGAGGATGCCCGAATTATTCAAGCGAAAAAAGAGCTCATGCAAGTAGAGTTTGAAGGAGTGTCTCGCGATCTTAGCGCTGGTGGAATCTATTTTTCAGTTCTTGATCAACCGATTACGGACAAAATCGGAGCCATTGAAGGCCCTGCGATTTTACTTTGGGAGTCACTCGAGGTGGGGAGTGTTCTAGATATCAGGATTTTGCTACCCAAGGGTGAAAAACCTGTGCGGTGCATGGCCAAGATTTGCAGGGTTTTTCGTTCAATGGGACAGGCCAGTAGCGGTGTTACGGCCTGGTGTCGAATCGGATTATCGTTTCTTGCTCTTGACAGTGATGATCGGCACCGGCTCATGAAATTTTCGAAAATCAATGCGGAATCCAATGAGCCAGTTTAGGTACGAAGCCAAAAGAGGTAAGGATCTTATCAAGGGCATTCTTTCTGCTGACACGAAAGACGCGGCAATCGATAAAATTATCGAGATGGGACTTGTTCCGGTTGAATTGTTTGAGGAGAAGGGAGGAGGAAAACAAAGCCGGGTTTTGGGGAGAAATCAGGCCCGGAGCCTTAAAAGTAGCAGGCACACGCTTATCGTTTTTTATCGTCAACTTAGCCGTCTTTTGAAGTCTGGCGTTCCACTTCTTCCCGCGTTGGTCCTGGTATCCGAGCAGGCTGAGGAAGGGAAATATTATCAGGTGCTGGATGCCATTAAAAACCAGGTGCGTCAGGGACAGTCTTTGGCTGAGGCTATGGCGGAATATCCCGAAATCTTTAACGCTTTCACGTTGGCCGTTGTCGAGATTGGCGCGCACACGGGACATCTGGATGATGCGTTACAGCGTCTGGCGGATTATTATGAAAAGCAATCGGCCACGCGCCAGAAGGTGAAGAACGCGCTGACTTATCCGATCTTTGTTTTGGCATTGGGCGGTTTAGCACTTGTTTTTTTGCTGAGTTATGTTGTTCCGAAATTCTCAAAGCTTTTTCTGGATCTTGGGCAGGCCTTGCCCTGGTTGACGCGGGTACTTGTCGGATTAAGTGAAATGACATGTCAATACGGGTTCTGGTTTCTGTTGGGCACTGGCGTGTTGGTGTTTTTTGTTCATAATCGCTTAAAAATCCGCGCCCATCGGCTTTCTTGGGACCGACTTAAATTGCGATTACCCCTGGTTGGGAAAATTATTTTTATGGCCCAGTTCGCGCTTTTTGCCCGCTCAATGGAGATGCTGTTGAAAGGTGGGGTGCCCCTGCTGAAGGCGCTTCGCACGGCTATTCCCGCCGTTCCAAATGAAGCGATGAAGGAGGATCTTTTGCTGGTGGAACGGTTGCTTGAACAGGGCGCCAGTTTCAGTGATTCGCTCAAAAGCGGCGGAGCGTTTCCGATTTTTGCGATACATTTACTTCTGGTGGGGGAACAAACGGGCCGGATGGATCAATCTTTCGAAGATATTGCCGATTGGTACGAAAAAGAG
>DCTJ01000020.1 GCA_002329545.1 Candidatus Omnitrophica bacterium UBA1443 | reverse complement strand
GCACCAAACTCAATGTTTGGTACGCCTTCGCCACGATCGATGAGAATATCGTGAGCGAAGGGTAAGTCGGGGGGACTTGAAAGGAACATTTGGCGAGAAACATGACGGATGTCATGTTTCTAATGTGGAGGGCCGACCCGATCCGCGAAGGTTTGAGGCGGGAGGGCGCCAAGTCCCCCCCCTCAGCACCAAACTCAATGTTTGGTACGTCTTTCAGCAGTTGTTTTAAAGCGGGCATGTTTTCAAAAATCGATTGAACCGCTTTCTTTTTTGATCAGAGGCTGATTTATTTAGAGAGGTTCCGATGTCAGATGACAACCGGGTGATTATTTCCATCGATAAGAAGTTCCTTCCGAATCTTCCCGCGGATTCTTACCAAATGCTTCCGGTGTCTGCCCATTTGGCGCAATTCGAACCGGAAGTCATCGCGAAACTTGAGAAACAGGTTTTTGATTTTTTTACCTTGTCTCAGATGGGGAAATCCCTTCTGGCGATCCAGAAAATCGATGAGCTGAGTTATGTTTTTATCTCGAGCGTTTACGAAACGAGCGAGGCCGCCAACTGCGCCCTGTTCCTGTTTGATGATCACACACAGACCTTCCGCTGTGTGAAAGCGATCGGGTTGGATCCGAAAGAAGTCGGGGCCGTTGAGTTTAAAAAGGAGGAGGGCCTTTTTTGGCAGATCCTCAATAGCGGCGAACCCTTCCCGATAGTCGATTCATTTGGCCATTACCGGTTTGAGCCGGTGATTAAAAAATGGAACCTGGACAGGATCAGCTCCCAGGTTTGGGTCCCGCTGATGGTGAAGAATAAATTGATCGGTGTGATTACCCTGGGCCGAAAAAAAGACGGAACTCTTTACCGGGAGACCGAGCTTAGTTTTATTCTCCAGATGGGAAACCAGGCGGCGGTCGCTTTGGAAAGCGCGATGCTGGATGACCAGAAGGAACGTGCTTCCCGGGAACTGGCCAAAAAAATGAATAATCTCTCAATCCTCTACAGCGTCAGCAAGGCGCTTAATTTCGCGAGTGATTTAAAGAAAATTCTGCTTTTTATCCTTGATAAAGCCCGTGATGCGGTTGAGGCCCAAAAGGCCTCCTTGATGTTGCTGGACGCCCAGACGCGCGAGTTGGTGGTGCACGTGGTTCGAGGAGTTCCTCCGGAAGTGGAAGCGAAGATCAATCGCGGGGAAATGGAGTGTACCCGGATCCGGGTGGGAGAAGGCGTGGCGGGCAAGGTCGTCGAGACAAAANNAAAAACCCATATCCTTCTTAATGAGGCGGACAAAGACGAGCGTTTCAAGAAGTCGGACAAGTCCTATGTGGACTCGATCCTTTGCATGCCCTTGATCGCCAATGATGAGGTGATCGGTGTCATCAATCTGACGAATAAAAATAGCGGCGGGAAATTTACCACTGAAGATGTGGAGCTTTTGTCGACCCTGGCGAACCAGGCCGCGATCACGATTTACAATGCCCGGCTTTATCATCTTGCGATTACCGACGGAATGACCCAGCTCAGAATTCACCGGTATTTCCAGCAACGTCTGGAGGAGGAAATTATCCGGTGTGAAAAATTCAAGCATCCCGTTTCCCTGATTATGTCCGNNGTTTAATGATACTTACGGACATCAGGAAGGCGATATTGTGCTGATTGAGACCGCCAAGATTTTCAGAATGACCGCCCGTGACGTTGATATTGCGGCGCGCTACGGCGGGGAAGAGTTTGCGGTGATCCTGCCTGAGACAGACGCGGACGAGGCCCGCGCCATTGCGGAGAATATTCGTCAGAAGGTGGAGGCGCACGAATATCCCAGCAAACAGGGGAAGTTGAAGGTGACGGTCAGTCTGGGGGTGGCGACATTTCCGGTTCACGGGCATGAGAAACAATCCTTGATCGAGGCCGCGGACAAGGCCTTATACCGGGCCAAGGACGGCGGCCGGAACCGTGTCGAGGTCGCAACGGGGGCCGGCGAATCAAGCTGATTTTGGGGCCTTCCCCAAATAATTTCTCCTATACAAAAATAATAAGATTTGACAACGGAGGCAGGATAGGGCACACTCCCCCGCGTAGTAAGCAATGAGGTAGAAAAAAATTTGTACCGCAAGGTCAGATAATTCGCCTTGCGGTTTTGTTTTTTTACCCTGATTTCTAAGCCCGGATGGGAAAAGAAATCAGGTTAGTTCCAACTGGATGTGGTTGATTTAAGTACCCCAGAATGAAAGTTGGTCCTGTCATGCGTTACTATAATTTGATTGAAAGGAGTACAGTCAACCATGGTTCAAGGTAAAGTGAAGTGGTTCAACAATGAAAAAGGTTTCGGTTTCATTGCCCGAGAGGGTGGCGCTGATGTGTTTGTGCATCACACCGCAATTCAGGGTGAGGGATACAAGTCGTTGGATGAAGGCCAGAGCGTCGAGTTTGAAGTGACGAAGGGCCCCAAAGGCGACCAAGCCTCGAACGTTGTGAAGATTTAATCCACAGCGGAATTTCTCAAAAGCCCGGCGGTTTATTCCGCCGGGCTTTTGTCGTTTTAAGGGGCCCGCAACTTACGCGGTGTTTCTTCGTATGCTGTCAACCACGACCTTGCCCGGAAAATTAGTTTTTTGGTGCTTGTCGATCGCTCCGATCTTGAATATGATTCCCTTACCCATATGAAAACCATGAAAAGAAACAATCTCAACAAGGAAAAACCGGCTGAATTGCCGCAAAAGAAGCGGCGTACTTTTGAACCGGTCGCCGAGAATCGTAAGGCCGCATTTAATTATTTTCTTTCCGATAAACGGGAAGCGGGCCTTTGCCTTCTGGGGCATGAGGTGAAATCGATTCGGGAACACCGGGTCAATCTGAAAGACAGCTACGTCCGCATTTTTAAAAATGAAGCCTGGCTTTTTAATTGTCATATTTCTCCTTATTCCCATATTCAGGGTTACCTGGAGCAAGACCCCACGCGCATGCGCAAACTGCTTCTTAATCGGCGTGAAATTGATGACCTGATGGGTAAGTCGTCGCGTAAGGGCTTTGCGATTATTCCCACGCGGTTGTATTTTAAAAACGGAATGGTGAAAGTGGAAATCGCGCTTGGCGAGGGGAAAAAACAACACGATAAGCGCGATTCGATTAAAAAACGCATTCATGATCGCGAAACATCCGCTGCGATCAAAAAGGGAATGCGGAAGTAAGAAGCGGTTTCATAAGTCCCTTTTGCATTTTCCAACCCCTTGAGAAACAACGGGTTGGAAATACTTGTGAAATCGCCTCAAGTAACTGTCTTAAATCGGGGGATTAAATCGAGGGATGCATTTCAGTTCGCGATCTTCCTGTGCTATAATTCTTGTGGTTCTTTTACATAGTCTCCTGGGGGTGAATAGGTTCGACAGGGGATCAGGCATACAAGGGAGCATGCAGAGGTTCGTCAGGTTCCTCTTAAATCAACGTGGCAAACTATAAATGCTGAAAAACTCAGCTGGAACGAAAGAGCAGTGGGCCCGATTTCGGCTCCTGTGTTCGTTCCCTTCGCTGTCTAAGGACTAGCGACGTCACGGGGCCCACGCCCGCTAAGTTCCGTTGACGACATTAGCGGGATGCTCTTCCGGCATGTCCGTTTTGCCGGGGGAAAAGACCTAAACGGATCGTTCCTCAACTTCCTGTCCGCATGGGTTTGGGGAATTAAACGAAATGGGGACTGAGCATGGAGAACCTTTGGTGACGGATCTTTTGGACGAGGGTGCAATTCCCTCCACCTCCACCACTTGCATTGCAAACTGGCTTTTCGATGACGAAGAGCTAGAAGTTGAGCGTTATCGTTATGAGAACGCTCAACTTGTCTTAATTCCTTAACATTAAACCGAGAGAAACATTATGACAGTCTGTATTGGCTCTATCTGTGACAAGGCTAAAAGTGTGGTTGTTGCTGCTGATCGCATGGTTACGTTGCAGCTGCCTCCGACGGAATTTGAGCATACTGGATCGAAGATAGATTGCTTAACTGATAAAGTCTTATTCCTCGTGGCGGGGAATATCCTTCCAGCGACGGAAATTCTTAAGAAGACCAAATCCAAACTTACCAACCATCAAAATGCGTCGGTTGAGGAAGTAGCGAAAATCGTTTGTAATGCATACCAGGAATATCGAATGGCACAGGTGGAGGAGTTTTTCCTGAAACCTCGGTGTTTGACCCTGAAAATGTTTTATCAGGAGAATAAATCCCTCGGCATTCCAAAAGAACTGGCCCTGGCACTGGATAATCAGATGGTGCAGTACAATTTAGGGGTGGAACTCATCGTTGCAGGAACCGACAGTGCTGGGGGACACCTTTTTACTGTGATGAATCCAGGTGTTTGTAATTGCTTCGACAAAATAGGGTTTGTAGCCATAGGATCTGGTTCGATGCATGCTACTTCGGCGTTCATAGCAAATTGCTACTCCATGGAGTTTGGTGTCAATAAAGGCGTTTACTATGCATCTGAATCTAAAATAATGGCGGAACGAGCCCCTGGAGTCGGTGCAGAAACGGACATCGCTTTTATCTCCGATAAAGGCAAACGATTTATGACCAAGGCCGAAATTCAGCTATTGCGTGATAGTTGCCTCAAGATCAAGACGCCCAAAATTGAAGAGGCCGAAAAGATTATTGGGAACTTACCCTTTGAGAAGGATGCAACGAATGAATCTCGAAAATGAGGATTTGGACGAGGTGTCTTTTCAGGGTGGTCTGAAAGATTTTGATCAGATTAGCTATATTGTGAATCTGATGCTCTATGCTTACAGTTTTCCGTTTCAATCTTCCCAGGGACAAGGCGATCAAAGCACATTGGCTGCTCATGTGTCGCTTCCTGGGCAGCATGTCAAACTTTAGCTGTTACTCTGCTTAGATCAATCCTTTGGCTCGTCAGGTGGTGAGCACCTTCTTCATCATGCTTACGAGTTCACCGAGCGGATCTGCTCCAGAGTGCTTCTGGCGGATCAGAGCATCATTCTCGAAAGTAAGTATCCCTGAGAAGGGGATCCTCACTCCGCTGGACTTATCCCAGCAGGTAACCTTGAACCTGTCCGTTTGTTTCTCGACTACTATCCTGAAATCCTTTTCCATGTCCCCCGAACCCTCCGTAAGTATTTTGTCATCGCATCTTAGAAATACAAGCACGGGTGTATCCCACTTAAGGCAGTG
>DCTJ01000029.1:17610-45507 GCA_002329545.1 Candidatus Omnitrophica bacterium UBA1443 | reverse complement strand
CATTCCGAATACGGAAGTTAAGCCTTCTACCGGCGATGGTACTTACGGAGCAGTTCGTAGGGAGAGTAGCAAGCTGCCGGATTAATTTTAAAAGCGCCCAAATCAGCATAGCTGGTTTGGGCGTTTTTACTTTTCGGCAGTAGGCCAATTTTTCGTTTCATTGAAAGTTGGTAGGTTATCCGTTAAATTGAATGATGACCGCTGTGATTTGCGTCCTTTTTTGTAAAGCGGGGCTAAGGCGGATTTAAAAATCTTCCCATTTTTCCTCTTCGGACAGATTGGAAAATGTTTCAAGAATTTAGGGAACAGTGAAAAGCGCGTTTCCTGGAGGATTCCGGCTGTGTTTCGGGCCAAAAAATTTGCCCTGAGTTTGGAAGCATGCTACACTTCCTTCACTACAGGAGATCAATCATGCCAATCCAGAAACAGCTGTCCGTTTTTCTTCCCAACCGTCCCGGGGTGTTGGGGCATACCTGCTCCATTCTTTCTGAATCCGGAGTCAATATTCTTGCGATGGCGGTGCATGATACGGTTGATAATGGAGTTGTGCGGCTGATTGTCGATCAGCCTACGAAGGCAATATTGCTTCTTGAACAAGAAGAATTTTATGTTACGGAGCAGGAAGTCGTGGTAATTGAGCTTGAAAACAGGGCCGGTTCTTTGGCCCGAATTGCCCAGTCGCTTGCCGAAGCGGACATTAATATTTTTTATGCTTATTGTACGGCCACCTCCAACCAGGAGGGCGGATGCCTTGTCCTTCGGACTGACCAGCCAGAACGCGCACAGGAACTCCTCTCAAAATAAAATTTGAAATCCGGATATCGAAAGCCGGAATCATCCCATTTTTGTCATTTGGAATTCATTTCCGATTGTATGTTTCGAAACTCGAATAGAAGGGAAAAATGAAAATATTAAGCTGGAATGTTAATGGAATCCGGGCGGTCCAGAAAAAAGGGTTTCTGGAGTGGCTGAATCGGGAGAAACCGGATATCCTGGGCGTCCAGGAGACAAAGGCAAAGCCCGAACAGCTCGATATCTTCCTGATGCATCCGGAGGGTTACCACACTTACTGGAATTCAGCGGTCCGCCCCGGCTACAGCGGCGTGGCCCTTTTTACCCGGGAGAAACCGGTCAAGGTGACGAATGGTTTCGGGGTCAAAAGGTTTGATGAAGAAGGGCGCGTCATCACTGCAGAATACCCAAACTTTACATTTCTGACCATTTATTTTCCGAACGGAAAGGCGAGTGAGGAGCGGCTTCAATACAAAATGGATTTTTACGATGAAACGCGACGATGGGTCCGGGCATTGAAGAAAAAACAGCCGAACGTTATTGTCTGCGGTGATTACAACACGGCGCACAAAGAAATAGACCTTGCGCGCCCGAAGGAGAACGAAGGGGTGTCGGGATTTCTGCCGATCGAGCGGGCCTGGATGGACGCGTGGGTCGCGGACGGGATGGTGGATGTCTTCCGCGAATTCCACGGCGGGCCGTGGAATTACTCCTGGTGGGACCTGAAAAGCGGTGCCCGCGAACGGAACGTTGGCTGGCGGATCGACTATCATTTTGTGACGGAATCGCTTGTCCCCAGGGTGAAGAACGCGTCGATTTTGAAGGATGTGATCGGGTCGGATCACGCTCCAGTGGAAATACAATTAAAATAGGATGCAAGGCCGCACGCCACATGCCACACGGAAAGTTTTCCGTCTTATGGCGTGTGCCATTGTGGCCCTGTGACGACAATTATGAAATCACTTACTCAATCAATCTTGATCAATGCCCCGCTCGAAAAGATCTGGGGTCTCATGGCTGACACGAGTCGTACGCCCGAGTGGGTGGACGGGGTTCGGGAAAGCGAGCGGACCGGCGAGCGGCGCGAAGGAAAAGGGCTTCGCTGGCGCGAGAGCTCTATCCTGAAAAATCAGAATATCGACATGGAACATGAATTTACGGAATGGGACCCGATGACCTGCGCCCGCATTAAAACGTCGCTTCCGATGAACGGCTGGATGGATCGTGTGTTGAAATTTACCCCCGGTTCTGACGGGGTTAAGGTCAGCATCGACGCCCAATGGGATCTCGGCATTGCGGGGATGCTTCTCGGCGAGCAAAAGGTTTTTGAAATCCTCCAGACAAGTTTTGAACAAACCCTCCTCAACTGGAAAGAAATGGTTGAAAAACCTTAGGCCACCCGGAGAGACGGAACCCCGTGAGTTGTGCCGCGTAACGCATCAAGCGGCTTGCTGAACAAGGCCCTCCGATAAAATTTCCGCCACGAGATTTTCAAGCAGAGACAGAAATCCGGGATTTTTTAGCGCGGCTTCATAAATCCATGAGCCGGGCTCCAGCAGGCGGTAAAGCCGCAGGGAAGGAACCGACGCTTGGAGGACCAGGAGGCGGTGGCTTTCGTATTCGGAATCGATCACAAGGGGAGGGACTTTCCCCGTACGGCGCCGAAGATCCTGACTGGATAAAACCTCTGCAATTCCAAGACTGTCCTCATAACGTCTGAGGCCGGGGCCACTCAGAAGTTCTTCGGGAAGGGACGCGGGAGGAATATCCATGGCTGTTGCCAGAAAATCTCGTGCGACAAGTTCCCGGACATACGGCCCCGCATTTTTCCCACCGATCAAATCTTTAAGGACACTTGCACGGGCGACCACGACGATTTTGGGACGGCTGATTGCGGATGATTCCTCAAGAGCGTTTGCGAGCACCGACCGCTGAGCTTCCCTTGGCAAGCGCCGGAAGGTTTCGGCGTTAAGCGGAGCTCCGGCGTGGCTCAGGAGAGATTTGAGGCCAGACGCCTGTCCGCGAGTGGGTGAAAAAGTGTCGGAAACGACTGGCGCCCTGCGACCTTGATAAACCTCAAGGGCGGTCTGGATGTTGCGGGTCGCGGCCAGCGTTGCGACAGCAGGCGGGAACCGTTCATCGACAATCTCCAACCGGTTACGAAGATCTGAAAGCGTTTGGTCGTGAACTGTCCGGGAAACCGAGGAAGAAGACGAAGGCGCCGGAGCCCGCGCTGTTATTTTTTCTTCTTTGTTCTCTCGGGGCGGAATGTCCTCTTTTTTTAATGCGTTTGTGATTAACTCAGCGCCTGGATCTTCTGTCATTCTCTTTTCATAAAGCGTTTCGCTCCATTTTTCACCACCCAGTTCGGGAGAAATCGTGATGTAAGAGATCCCGGCCTTTCTTAACTTTGCGGAAAGTCCATCCGTGTGGAATCCTCCGGTTACCACAGCGAGGGTGCCCTGGAGACGAGAGTCTTCCAGGATTTTTTTCATAAAAATATCATCGCGCTGTTTGACGATGGCATAAAACTTCAGGCAAAGCTCCAGCTCCCGGGACAATCTGGCGGAATCAAATTCTTCACGAATGAGGGAAAGCTCTTTCTCGGCAAGGCGAAGGGTGTCAGGAGTGGCCTGAAGGAGAAGAATGTCCCGCGCGAAAAAAAAACGTTTGGTTTTTTCCCAAAGCGACAGTTCGTCCCCGGTCTGGGCCAGTGCATGGAGGATTGTTTCTGACAGGGTGTCCATTTGTTCTCTTAACGCGGCAAGTGAAATCCGGTCTTTCAGCACGGTCAATTCCCGGAGCGTTTTGATCTCCGGATAAAACCCGAGTCTTTCCTCCGGAATTTTGTTGCCCCTCAGCAACTCTTCCAGGGAATAAGGCGTATTTTTGAAATCCCGGATCAAAGACTTGATCTCAACCTGAAGTTTGTCCTCACGAAGCTGTTTTTCTTTGTTCATGATTTCTTTGACAAGGAGGATCTGGTCAAAATCAGCCGTCGAAAAATCATTTTGAGCGGCCGCGTTCAAGGCCTCAGGCAAGTAGGCCCCGAGATCACCTGTCTCCCGGAATTTTGAAACCCGCTCGGCGAAGGAGAGAAGGTTGCGGTTCCAGAGCATCTTTTGTGAACGAATCATTCGCTCATGATGGGCCGCGAGTTTTTTATTAATTTCAGGGAGGGCCTCGCGATGGGCAAGGTAGAGAGTCCTGTTTTGCTCATAGAGTTCTGCGTCCTCCATACCGACGAGTTGGATCGGCAGGGGGGAAAGGAGAGCTGCGTAAATGGACCCTGTGACGAGATTATTCTCAAGCAGAGTTCTCGCCATGAGTTGTTTTTCCCGCGAGGTGGGGATGGCCTGACTTTGGGGAAACGCAGTCGAGGTCCAGGCTCCCTCCAGCGCAACGTGATCGATCTGGAAGCCGGTTCGCAAATGCTCGAGAATTGCCGCAATATTTTCTTGCGCGGTAAAATGAGCATGAACGTCCTGAATTTGAATCAGGGTCCTTTCGCCCGGGCCTTTATAACGCTCAAGGACTTTTCCGGTTTCAGCGGAGACGGAAAGACAATCAATGGAAAGCGGTTCCGTGGCCGTCAGGGTCGATGAGAATAAAAATGCCCATGAAATTACCCAGGCGGCAAAGAGGATTTTGGGATGTCGTTTCATACGATTCCTCCCCTAAAGTTTTAAGAAAACAGAAGTGAAGAACGCACGCGCAATAAGCAATAAAGCTCCAACACGAGTATAACCTAACCGAGAAATTCCAATCAATCAAGTTCAATGCTACGTTACGTCTGACCTTCAGAAAAATAGCAATTTATAGCACTGGGACACTAAGGCGATCTAAAGATTAAATACAAATACAAACTTTAATAAAGTCTTTTTTAATACCTTGAATTTTAAAGCAAGTGTGTTATTTTTCTTGGGTAAGTTTGTTCTTACCGAAGGTTCGATTGTTAATCCAATATATCCAATATACAGAAGACGCGCATGAGTTCTCTAAAAAAGCTCAATAAATTTCTGGCCGGATTGGTGGCTGTTACTTTCTTCGCGACCAACACTTTGACNNCCTTCGCCGTTAGCCTTTGCCTCGGTTGAACCGGCGAACACGTCCCGATTCGCGGATTTCAAAATTCCTTCGGAATACGGCAAGGTCGTCGATTTTGCTCCCGCCCTGATTTCAGGAAATCTTCTTCGCGACTCTTCGTTTCATGGCCGTCAGAAGGATGATTCCCGGATTTTGATCCACATCCAGGAAGCCCATGCCAATTACGACGCACAGAACAACATCCGAAATCTTCTGAAATACCTCGCTCAAAATTACGGGGCAAAGCTGATTTTTCTTGAGGGGGCCGGAGGCAAACTTCAACCCGAACGCCTCAACTTTTTTCCGGATGATCCCGAATTGCAGAAAGCGGTGACCGAACGCCTGATGAAAGCCGGTGAATTGACGGGCGCGGAAGCCTTTCTGATCGAAAAATCGGGGGACGCGAATGTTCAGCCTTTAGCCTCGAACGTTTCCCGCTCCGAAGGGTGGGGCGTTGAAAACGTGGACGCGTACAGAAGCAACTGGGAGTTGTACAGATCTGTTTACCAAAAGCGTGAAACCGCGGACCGGTTTCTCGAAGATTTTTACCTCCAGTGGCGGAAACGGGCGAGTCGGGAGTTTGATAAAAACTTGCGCGACTTCATCCTCCGTTACGCGGAGTACGGAGAAACGAAAATTTCGCTCGAGGCATGGATCGAGACACTGAAGAGCGCGGCAATGGCTCACTTATTCCTTGATGTCCCGGCCGCGGAACAGCAGACGCCCGGGAAGCGTGGGACCATCGATGGCTCGGTCCCGTCGGCCGGCATGAAAATGCCGCTTGATTTGACGGACGTTCACGCCCAGGTTAACTGGCCCGCGCTGGTGCGGTACTTTCGCCTCAAGGAGGCTGGCAAGCGGATCGATGAAACGAAGGTTGAAATCGAGAAAGCCGGTTTTTTAAATGATATTTCCGCCGGAAACGGGCCGTTTGGCGATTCCCGCTCTCCGGCCCTGAAGGTGACAGATGAGGTTGAGGAAATATTTCGCTCCGCGAAAATCGGCAATTTGCCCGTCCACAAAACCCGTTTTGTTTTTGAGCGTCTTATGGATGTTCTTCCGGAGAATTTTTCTTTTGACGCCTACCCCAATCTCCGTCTTTACATTCAGCAGATCATCCTGACGTCCGAGATCGATTCCCGGATGCTTCAAAGCGAAATGAAAGAGCTTGCGAAGCGGATTCTTGAATCGCTCCTCAAGACGGATCGGGAGAAGGAACTCGTCACGGAACTTCGGGAATATCAGCTGTTAAAAAAACTTTTCCATCTGGAGTTGAGCCGGGATGAATACGAGCGGGAGGTGCGGCGAAACCTCACTCCGGAAAAGTTGGCCAGGCTGTCGGGCGCGGCGCGTGGCGACAAACGTCCGGCGGATGGAAAAACGGTGATGCCCGCTCCCAACTCCGCGCTGAACGTCCTGTTTTCTGAAGCGATCCGGTTTTACGACGGGGCGATTGACCGCGAAGAAAAAATGATGGAAAACGCCGGAAAGATTCTCGGGTCTCGTGGGGACAAGGCGGCGGTGCTTATTACCGGCGGTTTTCACACGGATGGTTTCAGGAAGCAGATCACGGAATCCGGTCATTCTTATATTGGGATTACGCCGAACATCGGGAGCGTTACCCGGGAAGAGGAAGAGAATTATCTCCGCGCGCTACTCGGGACCCGCGGAGAACAAGTCACGGAAAAAGCAATCATCCAGCGTTCCTCGTCAAATGTTCTTCCCGGTAATATCGTCGCTCCCCTGGCGGGGGATCCGGATTTTATGCGTCAGACACTCGGAGCCGACTATGCCGGAAATCGCCTTACCCATATCGGGAACCTGATTCGAGGAGTAATTTCCGCGTTACGTCCGGCTAAAAGCGAAACCCTTTTGGCCCGCCTTGACCAAACGCTCCACAATCTTCTTTCTCCGGCGGAAATGGCCGGAGCCCGTTCCGAAGCGCGAGGCGAGGACAAAAAGCTTAAGGATCAGTTTGAGGATCAGATTCAGAAGCACCAGAAGTTCATCGAGCAAAAAATAAACCTGTTTCAAAGAGATCCTGACGTTTCAAAAAAATATCTCCGTCCCAACATGGAAACTTTTCAGGCCGGTTTTTTTGAAATAGCGAGTTTTCTGCGAAGATCCCTGCGGGTCATTCGCGATATTGAGCCCCAAGTGAAACGGGTTTATGAAATGACGATGGACTGGCTACGGTCGATGCCGGATAATTTCTGGTCGCGCGAAGCGGCTCCCGGTTTAGCGGAAAAAACCGCAAAATCGGTTGGTATTTTGGCGGCGGCGTTGCGGCACTTGGACGAATACGGGTCCGCGATCACTCTTTTAGAAACTTTTATCCGGAAAACAAATATCCGGAACGATGTGTTCCTTCTGTCTCATCTCATGCTGGCCCATTCCAGCCTTGCCACCCGCTATTACGCTGAAAAAAGGACGTGGGATAGCCGGGCGGAGCACCTCAAGTCTTTAGAGTATTTCGCCCTTTTTCTCCCATTGGCGGAGATTAACG
This sequence comes from Candidatus Omnitrophica bacterium UBA1443, assembly GCA_002329545.1. Classification (GTDB taxonomy): domain Bacteria; phylum Omnitrophota; class Omnitrophia; order Omnitrophales; family Aquincolibacteriaceae; genus UBA1443. Next base: position 38,123 of record DCTJ01000029.1, on the reverse strand, counting down.
ATTCGCTGGTGAGAATGTTATGGACGGTGAAAGGCACGACCTTGCCCGTGGTTTTTGCGATCGGGCGTAAAGATCCTGCCAGGGCCCAGGCAGTTATGGAAGCGCTTGAACGTGTTAACGCGGCCATACTCGAAGTGTTGGCCAGCTCGCCCAGATTGGACGCATCGATTAAAAGTTCTCTCTACGAGATACAAATAAGAATAACCGAGTATCTGACCTCTGAACAAAAGAAAAAAGAAACCACTGTATCTGTCCAGCCCCAGGAACACAAAAAAACGGAAACAGTAGTTGATCTGCCGGCACAGCAAACCTCTCAACCCCGCATTGACAAAAAGATCCGTTGGCAACAAGGGGAAGAAGAGCGCCGAAAAACCGGGGCATCCCGAATTCAGGGAGGGCAGAGATCGTTTCCGGGGGATGAAGCGGCCCCAAAACGCCGGGCTTTGGAGAAGGTGAAAGAGAAACTCCTCGGGTTACTGAAAGCGGGTTCGGAGGAGGATCGTGAACTCGGGAAACCCGGCCTCCAGGAAGAAATTACATCTTTAAACAAACCTCTCGGACAGGAAGCCGTTGAGGTTTTGTCAGACTTTTTGTGGCGGGTGGATGAGATGACCACGGAAGAACAGGTTTATCAGGTCATTGACGACGCGTTGGCCCGCTCAGCCCGTTCTGAAACAAGGCTCGTTTCCAAAGAAGGGCAAATCATATGGCCGTTTCAAAGCGTGATGCACATCGCTTGGGAAATGGCGCCTTTCGTGAAAAAGGGCGGTCTGGCGGATGTGATCGGTGAATTGCCTTTGGCGATGAAAAGAAAATATCCGGGGATCGATATAAACGTGATCATCCCGTATCACCGTGACATCAATCTCGGGGGTGTCGTGCCCGTTTCGGCCGGGACATTCCAGTATGAATCGCCCGAAGGTATTCAGTCCTGGGAAGCTTTCAAAATTGAACACCACGGGCTTACTGTCTTTTTGCTTCAGCGGCTTTCGACAGGGCATCAAAAATTCGCCCCGCTTTTCCAGAAAGGTTATCAGACGGACAATTTTTATGAGGGCGCCAATTTTTCCAAAGCCGCCGTTGAATTTATGGCGCAAAACAATATCCGGCCGGACATCATTCACCCGCATGACCAGACGGCGGCGCACGTGCCGGTGATCCTCCGGGATACGAGGGATGCCTTTTTTATGGAATCCGCCGTGTTTTATACCGCGCACCATTTCGCGGGCGCTTATCAGGGAAAAGAAGATTTGGGCAGGGCACGATCGTATTTGATGGGCCTCGGCCTCAGCGCCAGGCTGTTTAGCGAGGGAGGGCCGGTTGTTTGGGGGGGGAAGTTTAATGCGTTGAGAGGCGCCTCACTTTATCCGGATATGGTTTCGACAGTGAGCGGCCACTTTGCCTGGGAAGCGGCCAACTCTGATCTCAGTGAAGGGCTTCAGCACGTTCTCAAGCCGCGTTACGTTGACACAAAAACATTTCTCGGGATCACGAACGCGATCGATAAAGTCATGTGGTCTTCCCGCAAGGGGGCCGGGATTCAGTTTCCGTTTGAAGCTTCGACGATGGAGGTCGGCAAGCGAGCCAACAAGGAATACCTCCAGGTAAAATACGGATTAAAGCGAGACGCTAACGCGCCTCTGCTTTCGTTCGTGAGCCGGTATGACCCGTGGGTGAAGGGGTTTGACATTGTACCGGCTGTGGTTGGGGAGCTTCTCAATAATTATGAAGAGTTGCAGGTTGTTTTCGCGGGAGCGGGGGATAAGGGTGTCGAGAATGCCCTGGCCGACTTAAAAAAAATCTATCCCGATCGCGTCTATGTCTCCCCGGGGTTTGTTGACGCGGACACAGTCCGGTTTATTTTGGCCGGTTCCGATTTTGTCGGAATGCCTTCAAGAATCGAACCCGCGGGACTTGTCCAGCAACAGGGCCTTCTGCTCGGCGCCGTTCCGATTGTGACGCGCGTCGGCGGGCTTGAGGAAACGGTTCACGATCCCTTCTTTACCCACGGGATTGGGGTGCAGACGGGTTTCAAGTCTAATTTAACGGATCATCTGGCCATGACTTTTTCCTGGGCGTGTGTGCGGGCGCTTGAAATGTTTAGAGCGAACAAGAATCTGTTAACACGGATCCGTCTGGACGGTCTGGACTCCGTGAGTTCCTGGGACGACCGGGTCGATGAATACTTTGAAGCCTATACAATCGCTCTGCGAAATCGCCAGCGATTTATACACCCCGGCAAGGCTCGTTCAGAAGTGAGATGGGACGACTCTCTGTGGGAAGGAATTCACGAACGAAACCCGAATTGGCAGAGAATGAATGCCATTTTAAGCAGTCTTCTGGTTCTCCGGAAGCAACTGAAGACCGAACTCCTTCCGGCGGCAGAAGTTTTAGAAACTTCCTTCCGGTTTATTCAGAATCAGGGACTGACTGTTGAGAAAAAGGCGATACAGGAGCTCTTGGAGCGACTGACAAGGCTCGGGCTGATTCGCATGGCGGACTCGGTTGTCAGTCTGGCGGTTAGTCCCCGGGTCATAGCCGTCAAAGCCGATGACGCCTTCCACATCAAGTCGGAATTGGAAGAGTCTTTGCGGCAACTGATGACGGGCGGTGACGATTCGGTCCGGACTTTGAAAGAACTTCTTTTTGAGTATTCAAGAATAACGTCCTCCTGGCCCTTGTATCCCGTCGAGTCGCGGTGGCCGGTGCTTCGCGCGGTTGCATTGCTCGAACAGGATCAGCAAACGGCGCTCGTTCGGTTTTTGAACGAACATGAGAACGATTTTGGGACCGACGAGCTTGCAGATTCCATTCTCCTGATGCTAAACGGCAGAAAATCACTCGAAGGCTGGCTTCCCAAATACGCGCCTTATCTTATGGGACGCACCATTTATTATGATTCGCCGGAAATGGTTCTGCTGGCGGGGGGACTTGGCCGTGTCGGCCAGTTTCATACGGCTTCTGTTTCCCGCCTGCTCGACGGTCACGCCGAACTCGTGTTGCGAGAACCACTCTATCACTTCCGGTTGATCCAGGATCCGAGACACGAAAATCTCGAAATGGAAGAAGCGATTGATTATGAAAAAACTCCCANNGACATTCAATGTGTGGGTAAACGGCAGGCAGGTTGAGGCGAAGGTCCTGAGGGGGACCACGGACGAAGGCCTGGCGGTTTATCTGCTGGATGGGGGTGATTATCTCACCCGCTATCTGTATCGTTACGATCGGCCTGAAAAGAAATGGCCCTATTACTCGGAATTTGTGGAATTTTTCACACGATCCCTCGTGGAGCTGACCCGAATTCTTGAGGAGGAAAAGCGGGAGAAACAGGGAGAAAAATACAAAGGCTCCATTATGTGGCTGAATGACGGACAGCTTGGTCCCGCGGCGGCCTATAAGGCCATGATGGATCGTTTTACCCCGGCCCTGCGTTCCGTGTTTGTGTGGATGGTCACTCACACCTATCGAAACCGCGGGAGCGTTGATTACGGGAGGATGGGTTTTGGGACTTCTGTTTGGCACCGGCTTTTTAAGAATGACGCTTATCCGAACCCCAGCGATTCGACAAGCGCTGGCGTCCGCTCGGCCGACGGCGCCAGTGCCGTGGCCGCGGTCCACCGTCACGAGGTTGCTCCGCTGGATCCGGATTCAACCGTGGTCGCGATTACCAACGGCGATCGCCGCGAAATCTCAAGCTCTGTTTTTCGGAAAATTTTCAAAAATCTTTTTCCGGGGGAGGACCCAGAATTTATCACTGCGGAACAGATCGTTTCGGTCAAACGAGCCGCCAAGGAAAAACTCGAAGAGGAAATGCAGTGGGGGCTGAATCCGGACAAAATTGTGATTTCATACTCCGGAAGAATGGTGCAGGAGAAGGCGGGCCGTAGCCGTGCGTTCCACACCCAAAATCTTCGTGAGCTGGTGCGGCTCGGCGCACAGGTCATTATTTACGGAAATGTTCAGTCCAGCATAGAAAGCCGGGAGATGTTTGAAGAGCTGAGGCGCCTCTCGGATGAATTGAATGGAGTGGGTCCCGGAAAACTGATTGTTCGCACGGGCTGGAGCATTGAAGATCAAAGAAAGCTTCTTGCCGCGACCGATCTCCAGGTTCAGGATTCGGATCGTGACCGTTATCGAGGTACCGGAGCGGCTGAATATACGGAAGCGGACGTATCGGTCAACGGCGGTCTTCAGATGGGGCCGGCATGGCTTGAGGGCATTATCCAGAAACAGGGAATAGTGCTTGACCGTACCCGCCCCGGTTCGGGAAACACAATCATCCCCGCGAGCGACAACGTAACTCCGGATGCGGCGAATGATGATCCCGTAGCCTACATGAATGCCTTCAGGTGGGTTATCGATACTTTTAATAATGAGCGAATTCATTTGGCGTCTTACCAGGCGGCGTCCGTGCGCTTAAGCAGGGTTTTGAATTCTGATTTGCCGGCGGCCGAATACCTTCGTCAATTTGACCGGGGGGTTCGCAAAAAGGATGCGCTGAAGGAACTGGCCCGGCGGATCGCGGAAGCGAAGAAAGGGCCGGGTTTTCAGGCCGCGCTGGACGAGGCGCTTGAAAAAATAACCCGAATGGATCGTAACGAAGCTAAGGAGGAATTTGGCGCCAATAAACTTCCCGCGATTATGGCCGCGGTAACGATCCTGAAGCCGGAGCTGCTTGACCGAATCCGTTTGTGGAACGCCCGGGAGCATGAAGTTCTTTCTGCGTTGAAAAATCATCCGGAGATGAAAGATCTTTTTGAAAAGGGAATGAGGCGTTTTCATCCCATTGTGATGCGCGATGAGGAGCTTGCGGATGAAGACCGGCTGGCGGTTTCGTTGAGTCTGGGTGGCAGAAATCTGGTTATGGTCATGGATCTTGCTTTTAACAATTACAGCCAGGAAGAAGGAAAAACCTGGGGGCGGATTGGAGAGATAGAGTCTATTGTTTCCGACCCAGGGGCGCATTACCGGGTTTTTGACTGGTCGTTGGATCCGGGAGAGAAGGTAGCCTATCCCAGCGAACACTTCGGGCAGAAAATGATGAGCGACTGGATGGTCGGCATTCCCGTTCGGGACAGAGAGCGCGACCGCAACGGTTTACCACAACGGGGCAAAAGTTACCAGGCCCTTAGCGTGTCTGTCGTCCGTTCGGAGGCGAGGGCATCACAGCTGGATTTGCCGGGCCTGCCTTTGGAGATGGAGGCTTTGGCTGAGCGCTCCGTGACGTTTATCGACAGGGATATGAGCGTGGAAACCGTCGCCGAGCGTATTCAAAATAACCAGGTCATTTATCTGGCGCCTCCGCTTGAGGTGGGCTATGACTACGGAAAATATGAAGAACAGCTGATCCAGATGGCGGTCACAAAGATCGGTCCGGCGCTCGAAAGAGTTCGCCGCCATGAGGCGGGCATAAGAAAGCCTTACGAGCGAAAAGTTTTTATCCTTCGCGGCATGGTTGACCCCGGCACTTCAAAAGCCGTTTACGACGCCATTAAATGGAACGCCCATCCGCCCAAGGGCGATGATTATGATTTTGACCTCGTGTTCCAACCGGATTTTACGTTTCTGGACGCGCGGACGGAAAAAACCGAAGAACCCATTGTGGTTTTTGGCGTGATGGGGGAAGACGACGGAAAGGACGCCGCTTTTCAGGCGGCCACGAAAACAGTCCTGGACCGGATTTTCGGGCAGTTCTATCAGGGGAAAAAGATTCAGTACATGCGCATTCGTAGCGCCGAGATGTCCAAGGAAATGCTCATCATTTACCTGGGGGCTAAACTGGCCCACTTTGACGATGTGGCCGAGCTTTCCCGGGCTTACGGGGCCGACTTAAGCGCCGCCGCGTTCGGGGCCGGCCTTGATAAACGCATCCGCACCATTTTCACGAACCCCTCCTTGGGGTTTGGCGGCAGGCTCTTTGTCTACTTGCATTGGATCTACGCCCAGCGACTTTATAAAGCGGCCGCGGAACTCGAAGGGCAGACGCACCAGAAACTGAATGACCGGAAAATGGAAATCGAACAAAAAATCCGTTCCGCGGTCGAGCGGCTGGAGCGCGGCGAAAACATCACGGAGATCGTCAAGGATTTGCCGCCGCAACTTCATCTGCTCTTTACCATAAAGACGATTTTGAAGATCAATAAACAGAATATTCTGGATTTCCTTCGGTCGATAGAACGCGCTTATGAAAGCATGTATGGGAATGGGTCCCTGCGCGGAAAGAAAGTGACGCTCTTAGGCGTTGGTTACAGTTCTCAAAGTGGGCAGATCACCGCCTCACCGGCCCTGCTCCTTATCGAACGGTTGATCATCGATGAGGGGATCAGCGAGTTTGTGATCGCGGACCCTGACGTGAAAGCCGCTTTTATGAAATGGGTGGAAGAAAAGCGCGGGGAAAATCCGCGCTTTAACGCCGTGAAATTTGAATTCACCGATAATATTTATGACGCCGCGAAGGTTTCGGATCTAACGATCATTCCGACAGATTCCAACAAAGCCCTCCGGGATATCGATATCAAACGTTTGGGCGACGCGCTTCAGGGCCGCCCCGTGTTTGACGGCATGAATATTTTCGGACTCCGGGCCGACGGCACTTACCGGTATAAACTGGAAGACGTACGCGATGCCGGCATCAACCTCGTGGGGGTCGGCCGGTTACCGCTTGGACCCGAATTGGACGCTCAAACCGGCTATCGGCTTGGGGACAGTGTTGTGGTCCGTGATGTTGCCGGATACCGGCAGGTTCTCCAGGAAAGAGGCGGGTCTGTTACAGCGCAACAAAAGTCGGTGACTGTGATTGGAGGCGGGTATGTGGGGCTTGTGACGGCCGCCAATCTGGCAGGGCTCGGTCACAGGGTTCGTGTGGTGGACATCAAAGCCAAGCAAAAAGAAATGGATGCCCTGAACGGCCCAGAAACCGCCGTTCCCATCTATGAACCGGGTCTTCGCGAAATGATCATTGATGGGAAGGCGAAGGGTTTGATCACGTTCTCGACGGACCTTGAGCCGGCGGTCCAGACGGCTTCGATTGTTTATCTTGCGGTGGGGACTCCCGCGCAGGATACTGGCGAAGTTGATTTGAAATATATCCTGCAAGCATCCGGGGATATCGGGGACGCGATCAAAAAACATGGCGGAGCGAAAACGCTTGTCGTTAAATCTACCGTGACGCCGGACACCTTCAGGAAAATGGACGAGACGCTTGCCGCGAAAGGGCTTAAACTCGGGAAAGATTACGCCTTGGTCAGCAATCCCGAATTCCTTCGCGAAGGCCAGGCCATTCAGGACGTGACCCAACCCGACCGCACGGTCCTTGGTTTCTACGCGGCCATGAGTCTGGAAGACCGTAAACGCGCGGAAAAAGAAATTCTCGAGCTGTGGTATCCCTTGATGCTGAAAAAAGAACACACGATCCTTTTGACGGATACCGCGAGCTCGACCATTGTCAAGTACTTGGCGAACAGTTTTCTGGCCATTTCTATCACGCTTTCCAATCTTTTTTCCTCCGCCGCGGAAGCGGATTTCGCCGATTTTATGGAGGTTCGTATGCCGTTTAAGGCCGATGACCGGATCGGTGGCAACGCGTTCCTGAATGCCGGGGTCGGATACGGCGGGTCTTGCTTCCCCAAAGATGTTTTGGCTCTCAACTTCAGCTCCAAGGACGCGACAGGACATGTGCTTCCCCTGATCGATATCGCGACGGGCTTTAATGAATATTTTAAAACGGCAGTGGTGGCACGCACGGTCGAAAGCGTTGCCCGGTTCCCGCAAGCCGCCCGGCCGCTGGAGGGGAAAAGCGTCATTATGCTCGGCATGGCCTTCAAGGCGGACACCGATGATATGCGCGAAGCTTCAAGCGCGTCCGTTCTTCATGAATTACTTGTCAGGGGCGCGACGCAAGTACGCCTTCACGATCCGATCCTTTCCCTGCCGAATGTCCCACCGAGGGAAGTTATCCTGGATCATTTTCTGGATACTCTTTACAAGATCTTCCGGGACGGGGAAGAATTTCAGAAGGCTTATCAGCAACATAAGGCCCTTTTGATTGCCCGGGGGGAACCGGTGGACGGCGAAGAGAAGAACTATTTCAAGAGGACTTATTTCCCGGAGAAATTCATTAAGACCGGACGCGTGGTATTTGAGCCGGATCTTGGCAAGCTGGGAAAGGCGGACATCGTTTTTCTCGTGACGGAATGGCGCCAGTACAAAGGACTTGACCTTTCCCGGTTCAAACAGACAGACCGGAAACTTTGGGTGGTCGACGGACGGAATCTTTTCTACGACCGTCGTGACGAGATCAGCCAGTTTGCCGAGTATCGCGGCATCGGGACGGCCTTTTTCGGCCCCCGTTCTGAAGCGCGTGAGGCCTTTGCCGAAGTTGGCAGGATGATTACGACTAAAAAACTTAGGCTTCCGAAATGGGTTGGAGATTACTCGAAGGCCACGCGGAATCGTGTGTTTGCAACCCCCGAAGAACGGATGAGTGTCGCCGTGGAGCTTTCGCGGCTTAATGTGGAAAATGGGACTGGCGGGCCTTTCGGGGCGGTGGTCTTTGACCGGAAGTCCGGAAAGATTTTTTCGATGGGTGTGAATCTGGTGGTTCCGGAAAATGCCTCTTTTGCGCACGCGGAAATGGTGGCCTTGACCCTGTCCCAGGAACGTTTGAAAAATTTTAGTCTTGATCATGACGGAAGGGAGTTTGAACTGGTGACGAGTTCTCAACCCTGCGCGATGTGTTTCGGGGCGATCCCGTGGTCTGGAGTCAAAGGGGTCGTGGTGGGCGCTCGAGGGGAGGATGTTGAAACGATCACGGGTTTTGATGAGGGGCCAATCCATCCTGAATGGGATAAAGAGCTTTTGCGGCGAGGGATTGACGTAACACGTGATATTCTCAGGGATGAGGCGATCGAGGTTCTCCACGCTTATGTGCGAAAGGAAGGAACGATTTATAACGGCAAGGCTGAATCTGAAAAATCAGTACGTTCGGAAACGCGCGTCTATTCAGGCCTCGAGTTTCAACAGATTCCTGAAATGAATTATGAGGAATTTTTGGCCTGGTACGAAACGCAAAGCAAGGCTTCGCGGACCGCGATGGAAAATCTGACTGTCGAAATCATGCAAGGGATCGCGCCGCTTCTGGCCAACCGGTTTAAAGTCATCGAGGATATGGCCGGTAAATTCATCCTGAATTCTGAATCGATGCGATTGTTGCGCGAGAAGATTGAAGCGGATCGTTTTGAGGTTGCCCGAAAAATTCTTGGAGTGAAAACAGTCGAAGGGTATGACGCGCTTGTTCTGACCAAAGAACTGGCGCTTGACCGCAAAGGGCTTTTCGCGATCCAGAAGGTTTTTGGTGGCATGCCGGTGATTATTTTGGCGGATGAATCCGGTCTCAGCGATCTGGACCGCGATTTCATTTCCCGGATCCCCGAGGCGAGCCGGCCCGTTTTTCTGTCCGCCGCCCTGCTGAAAAACCCCGGTGATCTTTCCGAAGCGGTGAGAAAATCCCTGAGGAGGAAAAGTAGCGGGCGCATGATGAGCCTGAAGGCCATGGCCGGCACCACCGATGCGATGGCAACCCTCTTGAAACGACAGCTCAAGGATGAAGTGGTGATCCTGACGACGAGCATGTTTGAAAACTTCTTGAGCGTTGCCGGCGTGGGCGGTCTTGTGGAACAGATGCAGGCCGAGTACCTCGCGATTGTCCGTTCCGCGTAAGACCGGTCCCTTCTCCCGGTTTTCAAATACTCTTTTTGCGCTGTACTCTCTTCGGTGAGATCCTTACAATAAGGCCATGAATTACTGGATAAAATGGTTTCTCCCCGGCGTCTTGTTTATCGTCACCGCTTTTTGGGCGGGGACTCTTCCCAGTCTCGTCTTCGCGCTCGCTGGTTTTCTTTCGTTTTTTACGATCGGGGTTACCCTCATCATCGAAGGTCGCAAAAGAAATAAAAAACAATCGGATCCCGGGTAAATTTTTAAGCCACAATCCGCGTTTTTCAGTCGAAAGGGATTTAAAAATGAATTATTTCCAGGCGTTGAGTCTGATCATGGGAACCGGGATGCTCGTGGGCGGGCTTTGGGTTGTGTTTCGCCCGGGAGCCTGGCAAAAGTTGGTCTTCCGGGTGATGAGCGAAAAAAGACCGGACTGGGTTCTCGGCGTCAATGCCGCGTGGACACTGCTAGTTCTTTTTACCTGGGGAATGTTTTTCGGGGAGATGGCCCTGGCCTCTTTTGTGGTGACGTTCGTCATGTCCCTGACGCTTCTTAAAGTTTTGGGGAGCGTTTTTTTCTGGAAGCAGTACCGGGAAGCGGCCCTGACGCTGTTCAGGGAGCCGTTGGCCATGAGGACTGTCATGGTCTCGACCGCCGCGATCGGCTTCGCGCTTCTGAGCCTTGGGCTCATGGTTTGAAACCGGGCGCCACGGGATTTTTTTTAAAAAACGTCCGGCAATCCTTGAACAGTATCGGAAACAAGACCCCATAAAGAGCCGCACAAAAACAGGAATTTATGGTATCATGCGGCCCCTTCCGGGTTGCCCCCGAAGAAACCTCGGCCAGCGGGATAAAAACTTAAAGGGCGATTATCTCACGCAAGATTTCGCGGAAAGGGCGGGCGGGGATTTTTTGTGTCGGGGCCTTATGATGTTTTAAATCCTGCAAGTTTGCTTGCAAGTTTTGAGGATTGTTCAGGACCATGGAAATATTTTTTTACGCTCAAATTCTCCTCCATTTATTAGGGGGAGGAGTGGGTTTTTTGTTCAATCCGCGCGGCGCGCACGCGAGCAGGGCGACGCACGGGATAGCCGTTTTGGCGAGTCTCGCGGGCGTTGTCTTTTCGGGCAATATCCTTTTGACGGGACATGGCTGGTTTCATGAATGGCGGGGCAGTCTGCCGGTCGGTCCCTTAAGTTTATCCGCGGATCCCTTTTCCGCTCTTTTTATTTTGATCATATCACTCCTTTCTCTCGCGGCCTCTGTTTTTGCCATCGGTTATGTCCGGGAATACCAAGGCAGGAAAAATATCGCCTCGTTGGGTCTTTTTTACCACGCGTTTATTCTCGCGATGTTGCTTGTTGTCACCGTTCAAAACGCGTTCTACTTTCTTCTTTTTTGGGAGCTTATGTCCCTCGCCTCTTATTTTCTTGTGATCTTTGAACACGAAAAACAGGAAGCGCGTTCCGCCGGAACCCTCTATCTGGTCATGACGCATATTGGTACCGCGTTCATCGGAACCGCCTTCTGGCTTCTTTTCATGCATAGCGGTTCTTACGAGTTCCAGGCCTTCAGGGAATCGGCCGCTGCACTTCCCTTGGGTCTCAAGAACGTTATTTTTTTTGCCGCGCTTATCGGGTTTGGGACCAAAGCGGGCGTGATTCCTCTCCACGTCTGGTTGCCGCGGGCTCATCCCCAGGCGCCCAGCCATGTGTCGGCGCTGATGTCGGGGGTTATGATCAAGATGGCGATTTACGGCCTTTGGATATTTCTTTTCAGCTTTTTGGGAGAAGGTCCGGGATGGTGGGGACCGGTCGTTCTTGGGGTCGCTATTCTTTCGACGTTTGGGGGAGTCCTTTACGCTCTCATGGAAAATGATCTAAAAAAACTGCTTGCCTTCTCCAGTATCGAAAATATCGGCATTGTCCTTCTGGGCATCGGAATGGCCCTCGTTTTTTCCTCGGCTGATCAGCCGCTCTACAAGGGTTTTGCCCTGATCGCGGCCCTGTATCACGTAATTAACCATGCCATGTTTAAAGGACTTCTGTTTCTCGGCGCGGGGTCGGTGCTGTCAACGACCCATACGGGAAATATAGAAAATCTTGGGGGGCTTATTCGCACGATGCCCTGGACCGCGGCCGGTTTTTTGGTCGGAGCCGTGGCGATTTCCGCGCTTCCGCCGTTGAATGGTTTTGTCAGTGAATGGCTTATTTTTATCTCGCTTCTTTTGGGGTTTGAAAGCGCGGAAGTGACTTTTCATTTTTTTTCGCCGCTACTGGCCGCTCTCCTCGGTTTGGCGGGCGCGTTGGTCGCGACCTGTTTCGTGAAGGCTTTTGGTATCAGCTTTTTGGGTCAACCGCGATCTCATCATGCGGCTGAATCGCGTGAATCGGGAATGTCGATGCTACTGGGAATGGGGATCCTCGCGGCAACTTGTCTGGGTCTTGCTCTGGGAGCTCCCTGGGTTTTTAGGATCCTGGGGGAAACGGTCGAGACGTCTTCCGGGGGGTTTTTTTCGATGGAAGTTTTTGTTCAGAAGATTTTTTTCCTGTCTCCTTCCGGTTTCGAGGCCGGTCGTTTTTCTCCTTTGATCATCGCTCTTGTCATCACGGTTTTGCTTTTGGGGATCGTTCTTCTGCTCCGCCTCTTTTTCGGGAAAGCATCAATCCGGACGGGCCCAAGCTGGGATTGCGGCATGCCGGGCCTTGCGCCCCGAATGCAATATACGTCGACGGGTTTTTCCCAGCCATTTCGCCGAATCCTTTCTTTTCTTTATCAGCCCACGCGTCGGGTGGAGCTGGAGGATGAAGGGATGAAAATCCTGAGGACCGCGCAACGCTTTGAGTCGAGGATTACCCAGCACGTGGATGAATGGGTCTATCAACCGTTGATTGAACTTGTCGGCCGGCTTTCACGGAAGGTGAAATATATCCAGACCGGACATATTCAGCTTTATTTGAGTTATATTTTTGTCACGCTGATTCTCCTGCTCCTGTTTTTCGGAGGACGCGCCTGATGCCAGCGATCATTTTGTCCCTTTTCCAGGTAATATTCCTGATGGTTTTGGCGCCCGCGGTGAGCTGGTTCATCAAGAGGATGAAAGCGGCCTCGCAAAATCGCAGAGGGCCTACTCTGGTACAGGTTTATTCGGACCTCGGAAAATTGTTCCGGAAGGATATGGTGATTTCGGAGACCGCGTCCTGGATTTTTCATCTCATGCCGTTTGTGCTTTTTGCTTCCACGGTAGCCGCGGCCCTGATCGTTCCGGTTTTGGGAAATCACGCCTTGTTGGGTTTTATGGGGGACGCCATCCTCTTTGTTTATCTTTTCGCGCTGGGCCGTTTTTTTCTGGCGCTCGCGGCGCTGGACGCCGGGACGACGTTTGGCGGGATGGGCTCGAGCCGGGAAATGACCCTTTCGTCTCTTGCCGAACCGGCCATGCTCCTCGCCTTCTTCTCATTAGGCTTTCGATCTCACACCCTGTCCCTGGGCGGAATGGTTTCATATTTCGCCGGGGCGGAGCCTTTCCAGGTGCTGTTTTTTACGAGCCTTGCTTTTGGCGCGCTTTTGATCGTGACCATCGCGGAAAGCGGAAGGATTCCGGTCGATAATCCCGCCACGCACCTGGAGCTGACCATGATTCATGAAGCGATGATTCTGGAGTATTCCGGGAGGTACCTCGCCCTGATTGAATGGGGGCATCAGATCAAACAACTGGTGTTTTTGACTCTTCTCGCGAATCTTTTTCTCCCCTGGGGAATCGCCGGCTCGTGGAGTTTCCCCGCGCTGGGGTTAGCGCTTATTCTCTATCTCGCCAAAGTTTTTTTTCTGGCGTTTGTCATTGGGTGGATTGAAATTCATTTGGCGAAATTGTGTCTTTTCAGAGTACCGGACTTTTTGTCGGTGGCGTTTGTTCTGGCGATTTTGTCGCTGTTGGGACAAATGATTGTCGGGAGGGGCGTATGACCACGGAGACTCTGGCGTCCCTGATCCATTTTCTCGGCATCCTTCTTTTAATCTCTTCGTTCTGGATTCTCACTTCTTCCCAGATCAGGACGTCGATCCGCGCCTATGCCGCGCATTCTTTTTTCCTCGCGCTCATTACCGGGGTGATCGCGATCGCGAATCACATTGAACACCTGCTGATTTCGGCGATTTTAACCTTCGGCCTGAAGGCCATTGTCATTCCGCATGTTTTTTTCAGGATGATCCGGCGGCTCGGGATCCGTAAAGAAGTCGAAAGTTACGTCAATATTCCTTTTACGCTTCTTCTGGCCGTCCTGCTGGTATTTGTTTCTTTTTATGTCACGCGGGACGGCAGTTTTCTGAAACCGGTCGCCTTTGGCGAATGTATCCCTTTGGCGATCGCGACCGTTTTTTTCGGAATGTTGATGATGACGACCCGGAAAAAAGCCATCAGCCAGATCCTTGGATTGCTTTTGATCGAAAACGGTCTTTTTTTAATGGCGGTGACGATGACCTTCGGGATGCCGCTTTTGGTCGAAATGGGGATCTTTTTCGACTTGCTGGTGGCGGTCATGATCATGGGTGTTTTTATTTTCAAAATCCGCGATGCTTTTGAAAGCATCGACACGGACGAAATGACCGGTTTGAAAGGATGATGTGATGACGATCGAGAAGGTATTGGGGACGCCCCTTGTTTTTGCCTTTCTTTGCCTGATCCCGTGTTCCAAAAGGATGACCCGCGTGATTTTTACGGCGGGGGCGATCCTGGCGGCCCTCGGGGCCTGGAGTTTTGTTTTTGGAGTGTCCGGATCGCCCCGTGTGTTCGCGTTCGGCGGCAATCTCATGATGGATTCACTTTCCGCGGTGTTTGTGCTTTTGATCACGGGCGTGGGAGTGCTTTCGTCAGCGTACGCCGGAGGGTATCTTTTCAGGGACGGCGAGACGGCTATTCCTTCCGTGAAACTCCGCCGCTACGCCTTCTTTTTTCATCTCTTTCTCTTCACCATGCTTTTGACTGTTTTTTCCAATAATCTCGGAATTATGTGGATCGCGATTGAAGGGACGACTCTGGCCTCCGCTTTTCTGGTCAACACGGATGACAAAAAAAGTTCAATTGAAGCGGCCTGGAAGTACCTCATTATTTGCAGTGTCGGTATTTCGCTCGCGTTTTTTGGAGTGATCCTGGCTTATTATTCGGCGGTCGCCCGGACGGCAGTGGGAGAAAGCGGTTTGTTACTAAACTGGACTTTTTTGCTGGAGAACGCCCGTCAGCTGGACCCTAAAATTATCCAGCTCGCGTTCATTTTTGTGCTCGTGGGTTACGGCACCAAGGCGGGCCTCGCGCCTTTCCATTCCTGGCTTCCCGATGCCCACAGTCAGGCTCCGGCGCCCGTGAGCGCGCTACTTTCCGGCGTGCTTTTGAGTTGCGCGGTCCTGGGTATTTTGCGATTTCATATATTGACCACGGCGGCGACAGGCTCGAACTTTTCGGGGACGCTACTCGTTGTGTTCGGGGTTTTTTCGGTGATGATCGCGGCGCCGTTTATTTTGGAACAAAAGGATTACAAGCGGATGCTGGCTTATTCCAGCGTTGAGCACATGGGTCTCGCGGCGGTGGGGCTTGGTTTCGGGAGCGTGATCGGAATTTACGGGGCCCTGCTTCATATTGTCAACCACGCGTTCACCAAGTCCCTCCTTTTTTTCACCACGGGACATATTCTTTATCTGTTTCAGACCAAGGAAATCAGCCAGGTGAAAGGAATTTTCCGGCGGAGCCCGTTTCTGGGGGCTATTTTCTTCGCCGCCACTCTGGCGATTGCCGGGATGCCCCCTTTCAATATTTTTGTCAGTGAGTTTTTAATTTTGAGCGCGGGGTTTCAGGCGAAGAAATTCGTGACCTGCGGAATTCTCC
Source organism: Candidatus Omnitrophica bacterium UBA1443 (assembly GCA_002329545.1). Lineage (GTDB taxonomy): Bacteria > Omnitrophota > Omnitrophia > Omnitrophales > Aquincolibacteriaceae > UBA1443. Next base: position 22,531 of record DCTJ01000029.1, on the reverse strand, counting down.
TGGTGCTGTTGTCTCTCGTCTTTATCGGTTTTTTAAAGCATTCTAATCAAATGACGTTCGGCGAATCTGAAAAAGTTCCGGTGAAACCTAAAAGTCTCGTGATGAACGGGGTGCTCCTGGTGGGAATGGTCCTGATTCTCATGATGGGTTTTTATATTCCGGGGCCGCTCCAGCATTTACTTCAGGAAGCAAGCCGCGTGGCGGCGGGGGGCGCCTCTTTATGAAGACGGTCATCGACGGGCTCAAAGAGAAATTCGGAGACAAGATTCACAAGGTCTGGGACGGGTGCGGGAAGCAGGTGCATGTTAGCGTGGACCGGGTGTTTCTCCTTGAGATCGTGGCGTTTCTCGTGAGGGACCTCGAACTGCGCTTTTTATTTTTGGCCGGTTCCGATGCGAGGCGTGAGACCGGAGCCTTTACGATTGATTACGTCTTTTCGCGCAGTTCTCAAGACAAGTTTTTGATTTTGCAAACCAGGATTGAAGAGAAAGAGCCGAGGTTCCCTTCGCTGACCCATTTTTTACCGCAAGCCAACTGGCAGGAAAGGGAAGTCCAGGATCTCCTGGGGCTGGNNCGAAGATTGGCCCCAGGGCGTGTTCCCGCTGAGGAAGGATTTTGAATGTTCTTCAAAAATACCGAGAGTGGCGGGGGATTATGTTTTTGACCGGGTCGAGGGCGAGGGAATTTTTGAGATCCCCGTTGGTCCTGTTCATGCCGGTATTATCGAGCCGGGGCATTTCCGTTTTTCAGTGATGGGGGAAAGCGTTATTAAACTGGAGATCCGTCATTTTTACACGCATAAGGGAACCGAAAAATCCGGAGAGGGGAAAAGTCCGGAGCATCTTATCTGTCTCGCCGAAAGAATTTCGGGGGATAATTCGGTGGCGCACGCGGTGGCTTGCGCGCAGGCCCTTGAGGTTTTGGGAGGCATGGAAGTTCCGTTGAGGGCCCAGATGATTCGCGTGATATATCTTGAACTGGAGCGTTTGCACAATCACATGAGCGACATCGCGGGAATTTCACTGGATGCCGCCTTCAGCTTTGGCGCCAGCCAGCTGATGAGGCTTAAAGAATCTCTTCTGAATTTGAATGAACGGTTAACGGGAACACGGCTTTTGCGGTCGGCGGTTATTTTGGGAGGGGTTTGCCGGGACATTTCTGAAGCCGAAAAGGGCTGGCTGATCGAGACTATTAAAAAAAGCGAAGAGGATTTTGACGAAATCGTGAAAATTCTCGGCCAGGTGGATTCCCTGATCGACCGGGCCGAAACGACCGGCCAGATAAAAAAAGAAATCGCGGAAACGCTTGGCGCCGTCGGTCCTGTCGCGAGGGCTTCCGGGGTGGATCGGGATTTGCGACGGGATCATCCTTACGCGGCGTACAGGGATTTTTCGTTCAAGGTGCCGGTTTTTACGGGGGGAGATGTTGAGAGTCGGATGAACGTGAAAATCCAGGAGGCTTACGAATCATTCAAAATGATTTGTGACGCCCTTGCTTCAATGCCCCCGGGGCCCGTGCGCGGCGCGTTAAAACCGCTCGCGCGATCCCGGGCCGCGATCGGGTATGTCGAATCTCCGCGAGGGGAATGTTTCCACTGGATCTTGACCGACAAACACGGAATGATTTCCCGATGGAAGGTTCAGTCTCCGTCGTTTTCGAACTGGCCCCTGATCGAATACGCTGTTCTGGAAAATATCGTGCCGGATTTCCCGCTGATCAACAAGAGTATGAACCTGTCTTATTCCGGGAATGACCGGTGAATATCAGATTTTGAGAGGAATTTTATGTTTAGGATCCTGAGGAAAAATATCAAAACGAAAGTGGTTCGGCCGACCCCGGAAACCTTTTCCCGCGAGCTCCAGGAAAATTCTCGGGGGGTGCCCGAAATTGATTTCAGTAAATGCACGGGATGCGGAAAATGCGTTCTAGCGTGTCCGACCCAAGCCTTAAAAATGACGGATTGTCCGGAAGAAGATCGGCGGTCTTTCCTTTTGTCCCGCGGGAGCTGTATTTNNTGAATCGGCCTGTCCCCACCAAGCGATCGCGTTTTCGGGAGCGTGTAATCTTGCCGCTTCCACTAAAGCGGAGTTAAACAAAAAGGCGACCTTTCCTTTGTCTGTTTGCCGCAAAGACGCGGCTTTTGTGGCTGGTGCGGCTCACCCGGGTCAGGAAAAAACGGGTGAGGCCCCTGATTTTTTCCGGGGCGCTTTTTTTGACCGGCTTACCGTGGAAGAGAGCGGATTAAAATTGAAAAATAAAATTCAAAGCCTTTTTGGCCGGTCCCTTCATATCCGGGAAGTGGACGCGGGGTCCTGCAACGGCTGTGAGGTCGAGGTCTCGAATCTTTCCAACCCGATTTATGATGTTGAGCGTTTTGGAATCCATTTCGTCGCTTCCCCGAGGCACGCGGACATGATTCTTGTGACCGGACCCGTGACGCGTCAGATGGAGCTTGCGCTTGTGAAGACCTATGAGGCGATGCCTTCCCCCAAACTTGTTGTAGCCTGCGGAAGCTGCGCCATCAGCGGCGGGATATTCCAGGATAGCTATGCCGTGACCGGAGGCGTGGATCGTATCATTCCTGTGGATCTTTATATTCCCGGCTGTCCGCCTCATCCTCTCGCCATCATCCGGGGGATTTTAACGTTTTTGGAAAAGGTTCCTCGGAAGAAACAGTTCTCTTTATAAGCGTACTGAAGTAGTTTGTCCTTGCCAGTATCATCGGCGTGATCGTCGGTTCGGCGACGGCTGGATTTCTGAAACTGCTCAGCTAGAGCCTGGCCGCCGCAGGCAGATATCCCTATTGTTTTTAAGGCGGCTGATCCCAAGGAGATTGCCGCCAGACTGTCCCGGCTTAAAAACCTTAAATATGACGCAAAGGACCGTTGCTGGGTATGGTTCAAAAAGGGGAACCGCAGGATGAAGTCTTGGGAGACGACCTTGCTCGGAAGGATATTCTTTCGGGATCAGGATCGACGGCAAAGATCTTGACGCGATGCCGCCTTTGACGGACGAGGCCCGCCGGAAATTTGAAGAAGATCAGCGCCGGCTTCACGCGAACCCGGAGATTCGGAAAGCGCTCCTTCAGAACCTGGAAAAATACTATCTTAAGGGCTGGATCGCTTCAAAAATTCCCGTGCTTGACGGCTGGACGCCTCTGCAGTGCATGAAGACGCCCGAGGGACGGCTTCAGCTTGAAGCCCTGATCAACCGAATGGAAATCATGGACCAAGCAAGGCCGGATTATCTTCCCGGCTTTGACATGAATCTTCTGCGCGGGAAACTGGGACTGCCGATCAGAAATAAAGCGTAAATAGGCGGAGGCCGCTTTTTCTGCGTAGCAAAAGAATGAGCGGCCGTGAGGAAAGAGAGAACGGGAATGTTCGGGATTAAAAGACCTTCCTGCAGCAAGAGATGTCGCGGCAGGCGAAAAACCGGAGGATATTACCCGGCCGTCCGCGTATAATACGTGCCGAAACACAAAAAACGAGGAAACGAAAAACAACAAAACAAGCAGTTCATAAAAATCTAAAATTTGCGTAGCTTCGGCTGCTGACCACTGCAAAACGACCAAATTTTCAATGGTAAGACAGCGTTTGAAGCGCGCCCCAAACGGGGCGTGCTGAAAGCGTTCTTACCAGGGTGCTTGGTCGTACCCGCAGTGGAGCGTGAGTATGCACGCTCCTTTTTTTGGGTACAAACAAGCACTTCTGGAAGACAGTCTATTCAGGGCTGAATCGCGCACAAGCGAGGAAAGCCCATGACTGCAGGAACCCGCGAACAGAAGTTCTTTTCCGCATTACGAGATATTTTTGTCGGCGCTAAAGTTGAGGGCGAATCGGGTTATATCAATCTGATGCGCATCAAGTCGTGCTACTACGAGAAGGGGGTCTTTCCCGAACTGTTAAAGGACATCGATACTGGCCTTAAACCATTTCCCCATTTCCGCGAAGAGTTGTTCGAGAAGCTTTACACATTTTTCAGCCGGTATTTCAGCGAGAGTGGCTCGATCTACTTCCGATACACGCCACTGCACCAGAACGTTTATGAGAAGGTCTATACCGACGACAAAGATGTGATGCTGTTCTGGAAGACGCACATGCTTTATTACGTCAAGACCGACCGGCTGTTCAAGAACCTCGACGTGGAATTGGACGGGCAGAAGTTCTTCTTCGACGTGTCAGGGTTGGAACACAAGAAGTCCAACGAGAAGAGGCAGTTGATCTACAAGCTCAAAGAGAAACGCCGGGACGGCGTTGTGGTGTTCACCGTTGCCTACTCGGAGCGCGGGCGAAAAACCAAAGCCGATGAGATTTTGAGCGAATTGAATCGGGCTGGTGTGGAGACTAGCGAGGGGCTTCTGGAACGGGTGTTTCGGGTGTTTGAGCGGCAGAGCGAGGTGGACTATTTCATCAACAAGAACGCCAAGGCATTTCTGGAGGAGCAATTCAGCCTGTGGTTGTACCAGTATGTCTTTATCGGCGAGAGCGCATGGACGGAGCAGCGTATCCGGCAACTGCAAGTCCTCAAGGACATTGCGTTCAAGATCATCGCCTTCATCAGCCAATTCGAGGACGAGTTGGTCAAAATCTGGAACAAGCCGAAGTTTGTGCTCAACTCAAACTACGTCATTACCCTCAGCCGCATCGCCGAACGAAACGGTGGCATGTTGGTCGTGGGAAAACTGCTGGAACATGTCGGGTTCAAAGCGCAGATTGAGGAATGGCGCGAGTTGGGCATCGTGGACGGCTCGTTCAAAAAGGCGAGCGTGCTGGAGAAGGACAGGAAGGGCAACCGGCTGGCCGACCGCTGGCAACATCTACCGGTGGACACGAAATATTTCAAGGATGTGGAGTTAGAAATCATCAGCTTGTTCGACAATCTTGACGAATCCCTCGACGGCTGGCTGATAAAAAGCGAA
>DCTJ01000029.1:10264-17602 GCA_002329545.1 Candidatus Omnitrophica bacterium UBA1443 | reverse complement strand
CTGGCGACGACTTCCAATACATCGATCATTTTCAGGATAGCACGTGGCTAACGCTGATGGATAACAGGCTGGAACTCGCCCGCAACATCCTCAGTGATTCCGGGTCGTTCTATCTGCACCTTGACGAGAATGCCAACTTTCTAGGCCGTCTGGTGATGGATAAGAATTTTGGAGAAGGTCAGTTTAGACGCGAGATTGTGTGGGACATCCAAGTGCTCTCAGGGTTTAAGGTCAAGGGGGCTGAGAAGAAGTGGATTCTTGGTCACCAAACGATCTACTTCTACTCAAAAACGGACGATTACTACTTTGAGAAGATAATTCAGCCGCAATCTCTCAAGTATTTAGAGAGTTTCAATCGAACTGATGAAAAGGGGCGTAAGTACCAAGTTGCCCATGGTCGCCGCATCTATAGGGACGAGGTTGAGGAGAAGGGAAAGCCTTTCGGGGATGTGTGGGCAGATCTGAAAGATCTCATCGATGTCGAACGCCCATTTCTTGAAGTATGGAAAGAACTAACAGCTGCCATGGACTTTGACAAGCCACTGAGAAGCGTATGGTCGGATATCATGTCATTCCAACAACAGCCAACGTCCAGTGAGAGGGTCAACTTCGACACTCAGAAACCTGAGAAACTCCTGACGCGCGTCATCAAGGCTTCATCGAAACCAGGCGGAATCGTCCTGGACTACTACGGGGGCAGCGGTACAACACCTGCCACAGCCCAAAAAATTGGGAGGAAATACATTGCGATAGAAATGGGTGATCAATTCGACGCGTTTATGCTCCCAAGGATGAAGCGTACTGTGGCAGGTCACGAAACCGTTGTCTCCAGAGAAAACAAATACAGAGGGGGTGGCTTCTTCAAATACTACGGTATGGAACAATACGACGACGTTCTGCGCCGGGTGAAGTATGACGACGCCGATTTGTTCAATAACCCGATTAAGGACGCCTACAACCAGTATGTTTTCCTGCGGGATCTTAAGATGCTGAACGCGCTGGAAGTGGATACAAAGAAGAACAAGGTTAAGGTGGATCTGCAAAAGTTGTACGACGGAGTTGATGTGGCCGAGACGCTCTCCAACCTGACCGGAAAGTGGATCAAGCGTGTGACGGCGGACGAGGTCGAGTTTGCCGATGGCGAGAAGATTGACCTGAAGAACCTCGACTGGCGGCGGATCAAGCCGCTGATTTGGTGGTGAGCCATGTCCCGCGTGCTTTTACAGGAGATGCTGGAGTATGTCCGACAGGAGAACCTTCCTACCAACTGGTGCGCGTTTGATCTGGCGGCGTTCTCCCGCGACAAGACGCTATGGGATTATCAACAAAATGCCGTGGCCACCGCGGTCAAGGTGTTATGGCGGTATTACGAGGACGGCGGAGATTATCAGCCGCACGAGAAGACTGAAATCAACATCCAGCGCAAACAGAAGCTTCACGAGTGGTATTGCAACAACGGGATAACCGACGACCTCGCCATCGAATTGAGTGACCGATTGGTGGCGTTGCTGGGTGATTACTTTCCGGTCGGCAAGGACAACAAGCTGGCATTTCAGAATTACGTGAACCGGGCCTGTTTCTGGATGGCGACCGGTAGCGGGAAGACGCTGGTGATCGTGAAGCTGATTGAATTGCTGCGGGAGTTGATCCGGCGCGGTGAGATACCGGCCAACGACATTCTGGTGCTGACGCATCGGGATGACTTGATCGAGCAACTTCGCACGCATGTGGATGAGTTTAACGCGGCGCACAGCGAGTTGCACATTCATCTCCGGGAGTTGCGCGATTACGCGGCGGTTAAGCGAGAGAGTCCATCTCTGTTCAAAGAACGGGAAGTGACGGTGTTCTATTATCGGTCGGACAACATCAGCGACGAGCAGAAGGAGAAGATCGTTGATTTCCGAAATTATGACGACAAAGGCAAGTGGTACGTGTTGCTCGATGAAGCGCACAAGGGCGACAAGGAGGATTCCAAGCGGCAGCACATCTACGCCGCGATGTCGCGGAACGGATTCCTGTTCAATTTCTCCGCAACGTTTACCGACGCCCGGGACCTGGCGACCACGGCGTACAACTTTAACTTGTCAGAGTTCACCAGGGCCGGTTACGGCAAGCATCTGGCGATTCTGGAGCAGGAGTTGCGGGCGTTCCGCGACGAAGAGGACTACACCGGCGAGGAAAAGCGGAAGATCGTCCTGAAGTCGCTGATTCTGCTGACCTATGTCCGGAAGTTTGCCGATCAAATCCAACGGAGTGACGCCAAAGCCTACCATCGTCCATTGCTTCTCACGCTGGTCAACTCCGTGAATACGGAGGATGCCGACCTGAAGTTGTTTTTCCGGGAGTTGGAAAATATCGGCAAGGGCAAGGCTGGCAAGCGTGTCTGGGATCAAGCTAAAACCGAGCTTTGGGAGGAGTTGAGAAAACGACCGTCGTTTGTGTTCGAGGAAAACCAACTGGTGACGATGGACGAGAGCATTTTCAGGGCGCTGTCGCAGGAGGATGTATTGTGGCGGGTGTTCAATGCGAGGCGACCGGGTGACATCGAAATCATGGTTCGGCCATCGAACCGGCAGGAATNNTAACCAGTGATCGTCCGTTTGCATTGATCAAGATCGGTGACATTTCCGGCTGGCTGAAGGACGAGCTTGCCGGCTATGAGGTCAACGAGCGTTTCGAGGACGATACGTATTTTGAGGGGCTGAACGCTGACGATTCCGAGATCAACATCCTCATGGGTTCGCGGAGTTTCTACGAAGGCTGGGACTCCAATCGCCCCAATGTTATCAATTTCATCAACATTGGCACTGGCACGGACGCCAAGAAGTTCATTCTGCAGTCGGTGGGGCGCGGTGTTCGCATCCAGCCGGTCAGGGGCAAGCGCAAGCGGCTCTTGGCGCTCCATAACGCAGTGCCACGCGAGGTAGACGACACGCTGTTCGAGACAATCAAAGACAAGGTGCAGCCGTTGGAGACGCTGTTTATATTTGGCACAAACCGCAAAGCGTTGAAGACGGTTATCGAGCACCTTGACGATGAGGGTGGTAAGGGCAAGGAGTACCAGCTTTCGTTGTTCGTGAACGAAGAAGCCAAGAAGCACAAGTTGCTGATTCCTGTTTACCGATACGCCGAGCGGCCGTTAGCCGCCAGTCGAGATATGGCCAAGTTCTCCATTGAGAATCAGGACTTGGCCTTGCTCCAGAAGTACGCGGAATACGTGAGCGACGACCGTGTGATGCTTGCGTTGCACGAAACACAGCCGGATCGCATTGCTGTCTTGCGCCAGAGCGCAGCAACGCCTGATGTCTATTACACAAGGGACGGCAAGCGCCTCGGCAATGCCTCGTTGTTGGTGAATCGAATTCTCGACTACTTCGACCAAGTGCCGCAAGAGCTCGACAAGCTGAAGCCTGTTGAGAATGAAATCCGCCACTTTGAACAAGTCCGTGTGGCGCTGGAGGACATCACCGAATTGCAGGGAAAAGTTAATCTCGTGCGCGAGTACACTGATCCCACTGCGACAGAAGCCGGGCTTGACGAGCAATTCGCTCGCGGTGAAATCTCCAAAACTGAATACAAAACCGGCATCAAGAAGCTGGCGACCATGGTTCATGAACAAGAATTTCAGTATGGCGGCAAGCGACTGAAAATCCGCCATGCAGCTAACCACTACTACATCCCCTTAATGCTTACCGGGGAAGCAGAGCGCCTAGACTACATCAAGCACATTGTTCAAGAGGGCAGCGAAGTTAAGTTCCTGAATAAACTAGAGGCATATCTTGCTAAGGCGAGTAATCAATTCGCAAAGTTTGACTGGTGGATGTTCAGTAAGTTAGACGAAAGTCTCGACGATATTTACATCCCGTACTACGACCCGACGAGCAATCGAGCTGCCGCCCGATTCAAGCCCGACTTTATCTTCTGGCTACAAAAAGGTAATAACTACCACATCATTTTCGTTGATCCCAAAGGGGTACAAAACATTGGATGGACACATAAACTCGAAGGATATCGGCGACTATTCGAGGACAAGGGCTCGACCAGGACAATCTTGCATGGCAAGACAGTGGTGCACATTGATGCGCTCTTGTACACAGACACACTTTCGCAAGTTCCAGCTGACTATCGACGCTACTGGTTCGATAGCATTGAAGGCATGATACCTTGTTTGTTCAAAGGGTGACGCTCACCATCTTTTGGTGTAAAAGGACTCTATGAAAACCACGCGGAGTGTTGAAAAGCTTGAACTGGAGATCACGCGGATCATGCAGGAGATCCAGAATCTCCAGGGGAAGATCAGGCGCAGGGAATCGATCAAGGCTTTTTCGGGGGCTCGGCCGGGGGAGATTCAGAAGTGTCTGCGGAAGATCACGGATGCTTATCGGTCCCTTTATGATGCAGTTGGACATTTAGTGGCATCGGGAAACCGTCCCCAAAATCCTCAAAAAAATCTTCCGTTATAGCCGTGTGAAAAAAGCGCCCATTTCCTCCCGCGGAGATTGAGTAAGACGGGTCTTCCTGTGCGCATGACGGCCCCGGCGGCGGAAGCTCGGTGGCGAAACCGCAGGCAAAGAGGGTATAATTCACCATGGCTCAAGGTTTATACATTCACATCCCGTTTTGTGGATCGAAATGCCATTATTGCAATTTTATTTCCGTGCCAAATCCTGACCCGGAAATCCGAAGTCGATTTTTCCGGTGTCTCTTTTCCGAAATAAACTGGGCACAACGGCAATATGGGACACTAGAATTTGACACGCTTTATCTGGGGGGAGGAACGCCGTCCCTTTTGACGACCGGTGAAATGGCCGGGCTTCTAGGCAAAGTTCGCGAATATTTTAAGCTCCGGCCGGATGCGGAAGTGACCTGCGAGTGGAACCCGGGTGATCGGCGCCTGCTTGGCGGGGAGGATGACCCCGCGCAAGTCAAAACGTTTTCCTCGCTGGGAATTAATCGGATAAGTCTGGGGGCCCAGACGTTCGACGACCCGTTGCTTGCAAGATTGGGACGGCGGCATACGGCGCGCGATACGGTCCTTACGATCGAAAGAATGCGAAACGCGGGCCTGTCGAATATCAGCCTGGACCTTATGCTCCGGATCCCCGGTCAAACGGTGGAGAGTTTTCGAACGTCGCTTGAGAAAGCGGTGGCGCTCGAAGTCTCCCAGATTTCCCTGTACGACCTGGAGATCCACGCGGGGACGGTTTTCGGACGGCTTGACCGTGACAAAAAGCTGGATCTTCCGGATGAGCGCGTTCACGCCGCGATGTATGAATTAGCCTGCCACCGGTTGCCGAACGCGGGGTATCAGCATTATGAGATCTCGAATTTCGCGAAACCACCGAGCGAACGCCATCCGGAGGGGTTTTTCTCCAGGCACAATCTTGTCTACTGGCGAAACGGAGAGTATCTCGGACTGGGCCCCGGCGCCTTTTCTTACCTGGGCGGAGTTCGCCGACAATTCGCCCGTGATCTCGAACGCTATCTTAGAAAATGCGAATCGGAAGACTGGAGCAACGATGTTGAAGACGTCCTCACGAACGAAGAAAAAGAGATCGAAAGCCTGGCGATGCGGCTTCGTTTGGCCGAGGGAGTCAATCCCGCGGATTTTCCGCTGGCAAACTCGCGGGTGTCACGAAACCTGGAAGAGCTTCTTCAGGAAGGATTTCTGAAACGGGAGGGGATGAAAATCCGGCTGACTCCCCGCGGCCAATTTTTATCCGAGGACGTGTTCGGATTTTTACTCCGCAAAGACGACGCCGGGAATTGTCAGGCGCTCTGAGATAAAAAAAGAAACCCCGCAACAAAAATGATTTTCCCGTCTTCCCGATTACTTGGCTTTTCCCTGGCTCGCGACCGCTTCCATGGCGGCCTTCACTTTTTCAGGATCGCCGAGGTAGTAATGTTTGACCGGTTTCAGGTTTTGATCCAGTTCATAAACAAGCGGCATACCGGTCGGGATGTTCAGTTCCACGATCTCGTTTTCCGGAATGTTATCGAGAAACTTGACCATCGCGCGGAGGCTGTTGCCGTGTGCGGCGATAAGAACTTTTTTCCCGGATTTGATCGCCGGAGCGACCGTGTCGTTCCAGAAGGGAATCACGCGGGCCACGGTGTCCTTCAGGCATTCCGTGAGAGGCAGTTCCTCTTTTTTTAAATTTTTGTAACGGGGATCCAGGGCCGGATTGCGCGGATCTTCGGGCGTGAGCGGCGTCGGAGGCACGTCATAGCTACGGCGCCAGACCTTGACCTGGGCTTCGCCGTATTTTGCCGCTGTCTCGGATTTATTCAGTCCCTGGAGCGAGCCGTAATGGCGTTCATTGAGTCGCCAGTCCCGAACGACCGGAATCCACATCAGATCCATCTGATCCAGAACATTCCACAGGGTGCGGATGGCCCGTTTCAGGACAGAAGTAAGCGCGATATCAAAACAATAGCCCTCTTTTTTAAGAAGTTGGCCCGCTTCGGCCGCTTCTTTCAGACCCTTTTCCGACAAATCAACATCGGTCCAGCCGGTGAACCGGTTTTCTTTGTTCCAGGTGCTTTCGCCGTGGCGGATTAAAACGATTTTGTACATGGTTGTATCCTCCTTGAGTCTTGAGTCAGGAATGTGTTTGAAGGGGGATAGTGTACCTTATCTTGAAGAAGTTTTGAAAAAAAATTACCGCAGAGATGATCGGATGCAACCGTTTCGGGGAAAGGCTTAGCGGGATTTACGAAAAGCGGAAGAGATAAAACCGCGGGAACGGCGGCCCCGGCCAAAATGACGGCCCGAAAAGGAAGCGACCACCTGGGGTTTGGACGTGATAAAGCTTTCAAGCGGCATTTCCGGATGTTCCGAGATCGGAATGACCATGCGCATGAGTTTCTCGATATTTTTAACTTCCTTCCCCTGCTCCGGGGTCGCGAAGGAAATGGCATGTCCCTTGTGGCCGATCCTGCCCGTGCGGCCGATCCGGTGGATGTAATTTTCTGATTCGTCCGGGAGGTCATAATTCAGCACCAGTTCGATTCCCTGAACGTCAATGCCGCGGGCGGCGATATCCGTCGCGACAAGGATCCGGTATTTACCCGATTTAAACCCGTCCAGGGCCTGCCGTCGCTGGCCGAGCGTACGATCGGCGTGAATTTCAGCCGCGCTATGGCCCATGTCCCGGATGGCCCTTGAGATCTTGTAGGCGCCGATTTTTGTCCTTGAAAAAACAAGGACGGTCCCGTGATATTGCGCGAGAATTTTCTGGAGTAATTGCCGTTTCGCTTCTTTTTTGACGATGAAAACTTCCTGTGTGATCTTTTCCGCGACCGTGCCGGACTTCGCGATCTCGACCGAGACGGGGA
>DCTJ01000029.1:0-10220 GCA_002329545.1 Candidatus Omnitrophica bacterium UBA1443 | reverse complement strand
CAAAGCCCATATCAAGCATCCGGTCGGCCTCATCAAGGACCAGAATGCCGACTTTATCGAGGAATACGTATCGCTGTTCCATGTGGTCGAGAAGGCGGCCCGGGGTGGCAATGATGATTCTCGGGTGCTTGCGGAGCTCCTGGATCTGGTTGTTCATCGAAGCGCCACCGATCAGAATCGCGTATTTTGTCTGCGGAGAAATTTTGTGAAGGCTCTGGTGGACCTGGAGCGCGAGTTCACGGGTCGGAACAAGAATCAGGCCGCGGCCCTTGAGCTGTGCCAGACGCTGGAGCATCGGAATCCCGAAGGCCATTGTTTTTCCGGTTCCGGTTTGGGCGATCCCGACGATGTCTTTTCCCCCGATGGCCACGGGGATGGCCTTTTGCTGAATCGGGGTCGGAACCTTGAAGCCGAGCCTGGTCAGGGTATCAAGAATTTGCGGAGCGATCCCAAGCCCGAAAAAAGACGCCGAAACCGGGGGTTCACTTGCCGGATGAATATACATGGGGAGAAGTATAGGGACAAATCCCGCAAATAGCGAGATTTTTAAATCAAATTTTAATCCATTTCCCGCGCGTCGGCGACTCTCTTGAAAACACTGATTGACCCTTTGACGCTAATCCCTATAATTACAGTTCCTGGTTGATAAATTGTAGGGTGCGGGTGGCAAGTCGGGGGATACAAACCTGTTTCTTTGCCGCCTGATACCGTTCTTTTACATTCCCCTGTAGCTCAGTTGGTAGAGCAAGCGGCTGTTAACCGCTTTGTCCCTGGTTCGAGCCCAGGCGGGGGAGCCATTATAAGAAAAAAAGCGTAGGGTCTTTAGATCCTGAGCTTTTTTTATATAGACGGTTTTCCACCGCCAGTCCTGAATTCCTTACAGGTTCTATAGAATCAGGGCAGGCGGGGGAGCCATTTTGGACACTTGGACAAACCTGTCGATAAAGGTAGGTAAGAATCTGAGTGTCAGGCAAACAAGAGCCTCGCTTCCGTTTGGAGGCGAGGCTCATTCGTTATGAGGGTTATTTGAGGGAAAAAAACGTTTATATCATTGCCGGCCCGAATGGTTCCGGCAAAACGACTTTCGCAAAGTTATTTCTGCCTGAGTATGTCAATTGCCCTAATTTTGTGAATGCCGACCTGATTGCACAAGGATTGGCTCCGTTTGAACCGCGAACCGCTGCTATCAAAGCAGGCAAGCTTGTTTTACAACAAATAAACGAGTATGCGCGGCGGGGCTTTGATTTCGCATTCGAAACCACACTGTCTGGGAAATCTTACGCAAAATTGCTTTCGGAACTAAAATCTCAAGAGTACTCCTTGCATCTTTTCTTTCTTTGGATTCCAAGCCCGGAATTGGCGATTGCTCGTATTAAAGATCGTGTTGCTGAAGGCGGGCATCATGTCCCACCGGAAGATGTTCGGAGACGTTTCGTTCGAGGGCTTCGGAATTTTTTTAAAATGTACGAATCAATTCTTGATTCTTGGGTGTTAATTGATAATTCTAAGTCAAAACCGGTTTTGATCGCCAAACGTCGAAACGGTGATCGTGAAGTGATGGATCAAAAATTATTTGATAGTATTCAGAAGGTTGCGAGGTAAGCATGAAAACGAGAATGACATTGCAGGACAAAGCTGAAGCCGCCATGAAAAAAGCGGTGCGTCAGGTGGTTGAGCGCCACAAAAAATCCGGACGACCGCTCGCTGTATGGGAAAATGGGAAAGTTAAAAAAATACTGGCAAAATAGGATTTTCTATGACGCTTGAAAACATAATAAGCGTGGTTTCGTTGCTAGGAATCGGCGGTTTGTTGGGCGCATATTTTAGAGTTTTATGGGAACGAAACAATGCCATTTTAAAGCAGGACTATAAAAAGGTTCGCTATAAATGCATAATTATTTTGGCTTTAGCTTATCTTGACTTACCGCTGTTTTGCAGTAAGGTCGATTAAGAAATATTTTAGGGAACGGTATATGAAAGAAAAAAAGCTCAAGCTGTCGCTACTCTTCAATCTCATATTCCTTTTGTTTTTTCTGAACCATTTTGTATTTCATTTGGGAATCAAAAGAGTTGTGGAAGTTTTTTTGAGAGAAAACAAAATAGTTGACATGCCAATGGGCTATGAAAAAAATCCAGCGTATGGCCTAGCTATAAGGCTTTACGATGCTTATTTGCCTCGAGAAGCTAATATAGTTATGCTCGGGGATTCAATAACTGCGGCCGTTGATTGGAATGAATTGTTGGGAAGGGCCGATGTCGCAAATAGAGGAATAGGTGGCGACAACCCGGAAGGATTTTTAAATAGACTGGATTATGTATACAAACTTAGTCCCAAAATATGTTTTTTGTAGGCAAGTGGTAACGATATATTGGGGATGCCAATAAAAGATATTTATGGAATTTATTTGCAGATCGTAGCAGAGCTCAAAAAGCACGATATTATCCCAGTCATTCAAGCGGCTTTACATAGATCCATAAAAGATTCTGAAGAGTCAAACCGTAGGATTACCAAGCTGAACGAAATGCTTAAACAGTTCGCTCAAGAGAAGCAGGTAGATTTTTTAGATTTGAACGAAGTTTTATCAGAAAAAAAACAATTAAAGAGTAAATACACATATGATGGCATTCATTTGACGGCCGCTGGGTACAAATTATGGAGAGAAGCAATTTCGCCGATCATAAAGAAATATCAAGCCCAATGGAAAGATTAAACACGCTCCGCGTGAAATCCAGCCAAATAAATTTTATTTTGCCATTCTTTTTTTTTCTGGCGAGCGCCTTTTGTTTTTTTTTCCAGATTTTTTCAAAAGTTTATATAGATTTGGGTGATACCTACAATGTCAGTTTTAGCTGGGCGAAAGTCGATCGCCCGTAGAATGATCCCGGCAATTGGTTTTAAAGCCGCTTACGGGCGAGACTGGGATCTGCGAGGTCGGTTTATACGACGAGGTAGACGCTTTCTCATATGATGTAGGCGGCTTTTCTTTTGTGGCCGGTTTGTGGCTATGTTAAAATGCCCGCCAAGGATTTTAGCGATGCCATTTCAACCGAAATTCAATATTACCCCGAAGATCAACAAAGCGCTTGTCGAGATTGAGCGTGTGCGTGGTTTCCTGGACGCGATCAAACTCAAAGACGACTGGGTCGCCGACATGCAGCAAAAGGCGCTCATTCTTGAATCCCACCATTCGACTCACATTGAAGGAACAGCCCTCAGCCTGGATCAGGCCAGGGATATTTTGGACGGCAAAAAGGTTCCGGGTGTTGATCGCGATGATGAAAAAGAGCTTCTGAATTACAAAAAAGCAATGGATTTTCTTTCGAAATACCTCGGGAAAGATGATCCGGTTTCGGAGGGTATTGTTCGGGAGCTTCACAAGATTACCGTCAAGGGGGTTCGCGGCGAGAACGCCGATCCCGGCAATTACCGAAAGATTCAAAATTATGTTGTTAATTCACGGACACGCGAAGTTATTTATACCCCGCCCGCTCCTTTAGAGGTCCCGCATCTCATGCGAGAGTTTACAGAATGGATCAACAAAGCCGAGGACCTCTCTCCGATCCTTATGGCGGGCATTGTCCAATTTCAATTCGTGCATATCCACCCGTTTATTGACGGTAATGGCCGCACCGGGCGATTGATTATGAACTTTNNCAGCCAGGCTTCTCTCAACTCTTATTCTCTACAAAACCGGCTACGATTTTAAGCGGCTTTTTACGATCTCGGAGTATTACGACAAGGATCGTCCGGCGTATTACCAGGCGATCCAGACTGTCCGTAAGAACAACATGAATATGACCCCATGGCTTGAGTATTTTGTGGATGGTTTGCGGTCCCAGATGAAAGAGATTCAGGGCAAAGGTCAGCGGTTGATTAAACAGGATAGTCAGCTTCAAAAGATAAAAAAAATGGGGCTGAACCTGCGTCAGGAAAAGGCCGTAAAACGCCTTATGATCCAGGGTGCCCTATCCACCAACGAATATCAATCCGTTGCCTCTTGCATCCGCCGCACCGCTCAAAGGGATTTGGAAGATTTGGTCAAGAAAAAGGTTATCAAGATTGTAGCCAAGAGCCCCACTGATCCGACCAAGCACTATATTTTACTGTGACATACTGTGACACGCCACTGTGACATGTTGCCTGAGAGTGACTAAGCGAGCGTAAATGGCAGTCCTTTTAACAGAATCTTCAAAAACTCAACCTCTTCCGAGTTACAAAGCCAGTTGCGAAACTCGTTTACTAGGGGGAACCATTTTGGACGTTCTATGGTAAGAATATGAGTCAGCTCGATAAAACCTCCTATGATTTGGGTAAGATTTAATATGAGTCAACTCGCAACTCGAATGAGGCGTTTTCATTTCTCGGGCTATATGGTATGATGCGATCGGTTTGAAAAGGGAGTACAGGGTTATTGATTTTATCGAAAATAAATATTGACAAATATTCATAACCGATTATTATTCGCTTTATGCCAAACGAGGTTATTGAATTGCCACCAAAAACATTGACTTCGTCAAAAGCAAAAACGGTCAAAACCGACATTACAAAACCGCTGGATATTCCTTCGCAACGGATTTGTCAGTGCGGGCCCACTCATATTAATTGCATGACTCCCAAAGACTGGCTTAAAAGCCAGATTGGTGTCTGGCAGTTTTATTATGAAGCGCGTGATATTCGCGATAAGACCGTTCACCCTGCTACTTTCCCTATTTCTTTGGCAAAAAAAGTTATCGAACTTTTTACCCATCAAGGTGAATTAGTATTGGATCCATTTGTTGGCAGTGGAACGAGTTTGGTGGCGGCACAGGATCTTAACCGCAATGCGGTTGGGTTTGATTTACAAAAAGCATATATTGGTTTGTGTAAAAAACGTTTGGCTTCAAATAATTTATTTAATGAATCAGTTCAAATCCCCATTCAAGATGATGCCAGAAACATTCCAGAATATATTAAGCCAGAATCGCTTAGCCTGATCTGGACATCGCCGCCTTACGCAAATTTATTAAATCGCGCACGAAAAAATAAATCCAGACGAAATCGCGACAATGGTCAACTTGGAAAGGTTGAACAGTATTCGCAAGACGAACGTGATTTAGGCACAATGCCGCTTGATGGTTACACCAAGGTTATGGGTGATATCTACGAAGGCCTTCTGCCCCTCCTTCGTCCTAAGGGGCATTGCGTAATAAACGTTCCGGATATGTGGTGGGAAAATAAACGCATTACCATCCATGTTGCGCTTATTGAAGAACTTCGACGCCGCGGCTATGAACTCCGAAATGTTATTATTTGGGATAGAACAAATGTTGTAAACGGAATCGGTATATTTGGATGGCCAAGCAATTACATTACGATGGGTGTGACCTTTGAATATCTGCTGGATTTCTGGCGTCCTCCCGTAGCGCAATCTTAAATGGGGTTTCATGGTAAAAACATATACAAAAGAAGCGCTGATCCATGCCCTCAAGGAAATCGCTCAGCGTGGCTGGATTCAAAATGCCAGACCTGGCAATGCTGGCGGCGTCGGTAATACTTTAGAAGATTTGCTTGGAATCGAAGAAAACAATTTGCCCGTTCCGAACGCCGCAGAATGGGAATTGAAGTGTCAAAGAATCGGTAGTGGATCTTTAACGACCTTGTTCCACATTGAACCTTCCCCTCGAGCGATCAGGTTCGTTCCTCAAATTTTCCTTCTTAAATATGGTTGGCCACACGAGTTTGCTGGTGAAGATTACCCCAAAAGCGAAATGAGTTTTCGTCAAACGATTCATGGATTATCAAGAAGTGATCGAGGATTTATGGTGGTTATTGATCGCAGAGCAAGAAAGGTCTTGATCTCTTTTGATTCTACTAAAGTCGCAGAACGCCATGTCGCATGGTTGCAGTCAGTTAAAGAGCGTATCGGACTTAAAGAGCTGGATCCCCAGCCCTATTGGGGGTTTGACGATCTATTTCATAAGGCAGGAACGAAACTTCTCAATTGTTTTTATGTCCAAGCACGAACCAAACGGGAGAAAGACAAAGAATTTTTTTGTTACGAAAAAATTCTCATGCTTGAAAAATTCAGCTTGGAAAAATTTTTAAATCAAATTGAAGCGGGTAATGTTCTTGTGGATTTTGATGCGCGAACTGGCCACAATCACGGCACCAAATTTCGGTTGCGTCAAGATAAACTTCCCGAGTTGTATGAAAAAGCGACTGTCATTATCGGGTAAAATCGAATGTTCAGGGCAGGTCTGATTTATCGCTCCCAAGCACGGCCATTTCGGAGGCGTGAAGGATGGGATCGGAACGAATCAGGCGGATTGGGTTTTTTTGTGCTCTTTGGAAGCAGATAGCGCATTTTGATCAGACAAGGGCTTCCCAGGACATCGGTTCCACGGTGTTAGAGGTATGAAAGGTTCTGTAGGATATCTACCGGGGGAGCCATTTTGGACGCTTTATGGTAAGAATATGAGTCAACTCGCATTGAAAATCTTTGTTATTATCCCTTGATGACCCCAAGCGGAGACAGTTCAACGACTATATCCACCAGGTCTTTTTGATTTTCCATGACGGTTGAAATGTCTTTGTAAGCGCCTGACGCCTCATCTAAATCCCTGACTGTTCTGATGCCGTGAACAATTCCTTGATCGTTGAGTTTTTTGATTTCCTCGTTAAGATCAAGCTCTCTTGTCGCCTGTTTTCTTCCCATCTTTCTGCCCGCGCCGTGAGAGCAAGAATGAAATGATTCCGGATTTCCCCTGCCTTTGACGATGTAGCTTTTGGTCCCCTGGGATCCCGGGATAATTCCAATCTCATTCAGTCTCGCTGATGTCGCGCCTTTCCTGTGGACCATTACATCTTTCCCGAAATGATGTTCCATTCGGGCGTGGTTGTGAGCAATATTTATCATGGGTTCAAATGAGCAATCAACATGCTTGCTAAATGCCTCCTTAACTCTTTCCATCATCAAGAAACGATTCTTGAAAGCAAACTCAACGCAGTAATTCATCTCGATCAGATAATCTTCTCCCTCGTTACTGTCCAGCGGAAGAAAAGCCAGCTCCCATTCCTTGGGCACAATGGGGTTCCATTTTTCGTTTAGCTTAACCGCTGTCTTGTTGTAGTGGTCTGCTACCTGTTTTCCCAAATTCCTCGACCCCGAGTGAATCATTATCCAGATATGACCGTCTGAGCCTTTCTGAATTTCGATGAAGTGATTCCCTCCACCGAGAGTCCCGACCTGATACCTCGCCGATTGATACTCTCTTTCGCAAATGAAACCTCTTTCAAGGGACGGCATGAAACTTTTATCTTGGCGTTCCTTGTTATGATTAAATCCAACAGGGATAGTCTCACGAATGACTCCCATTATTTTTTTTAGAGTTTCAGTGGAAAGTTCCGTCAAACTTGTTTTCACCGCGCACATCCCACACCCTATATCCACCCCTACCGCATTCGGGATTACCACGCCTTGAGTGGCCAGAACCCCGCCTATCGGCATCCCGTATCCCTGATGAACGTCCGGCATAATCGCTATGTGTTTAAACGCGAACGGAAGGTTTGAAAGATTTGTGATCTGCTTCATCGCTCCGTCTTCTATGTCATCCAGCCAAATCTTCACAGGGATTCTTCCACCTGAATATACTTTCATGTCCACCTCACTTATCGCTCTACAGGAACTGCCTGGCTTTATCTACATCGTGTTCACAAGTATACCAGCCTCATCAATTTCATCGTATTGGGCGGAAGCCGACCGAAGCTATTCAACCTTTCCCTTCAGTCTATCTTCTTCAGATACATCCAAAATACAGGTAACTGTCTTTCCACACGTACAGGGGATTTTATAGTATCCTTTCGCGATCCACCGGTCTTTTCTCCAATGCCGTCGATTTTTATCAGCGGTATCAGCCCGCATGAAGCCAAGGTCTTTTACGGCTTGAGGAAATTCTTTCTGAACTCGCAACACAGACACCTGTTTGACAGGCGATTTTTCAAGGGATAGACTTCCAGCAAGGTTGACCGTTGATGATACCAGCCGCAATTAGAACGGGCTGAGTTCGCAACCAGCGGTTGACCGGCATGTATCTTTGAAAATACGGTTTAAGAGGAAGCGAACTGGTGTAATGCTCCCTTTTAAGCAAAGGCAAAAGGGGTTCCAGACAACCGGCGCCGCTATATTTGCTCAAGGGTGATCGGAGTGGTTTAGGAAGGAAAAACGAAAAGGAAAACAATGGTATCCAAAACAGCGATTTGTTTTCGCTGTCATTATCTTAGCGAAGACATCATCAAGGAATATGAACGGCTCGCTTCTTCTTGTGACCCCTCCCTTTATGAAGTGTTTATGGTTTATGACAATACCCGGAAAGATTTTTCGATCGGGAGGATCAGAGGGAAAAAAGAGCTTTTCGATTTTGAAGATATCCGGGAGATGGGATATCGATTATCCGAAACAAAACCAATATGGTACAACGCCGAATATCCGTTACTTTTCTTTTTTAAAAAACATCCTGATTACGCGTATTACTGGCAACTGGATTATGACGCCTTTTTTAATGGAAGGTGGAGTGCGTTCTTTGACGCTTTCCGAGACGAGAACGCAGATCTTCTGGCGGCCCGGCTCAAACGACCCACGCAGGAGCCCCAATGGTATTTCTGGGGGAAACACAATCTTGACGTCTCTCCGGACCGGCAGGTGGGTGTTTTTTATCCCGTCACCCGCTTTTCCGCCCAAGGACTGAAATTTCTGGATGAAAAATATAAAGAGGGCCATTGGGGGCATTGTGAGGTAGTTGCTCCGACATTGCTTGATATGAATGGCTACAAGGTTGTGGATTTTGGAACGGAATACTATGATTCTCGTTGGTTCCGATGGCGCCCCACTCTTCCCCGTCAAATCCTCCCATTTTTACCCGAAAATAAGCTCTATCACCCTGTAAAAAATTTCCGAAGCGCCCTCTCCGATTTTTTTGTCTGGAGCGTTATTAAGGTCGGAGGTGCATTAAAAAAATACTTACGATTCCTCGGGTCCAGATCATGAAGTAAAGGCGTTGCTGTTGCCGATAAAGCCGGACGGTGACGTCTTTTTGTTATGTCTTGCGGGAGGAATAGCCGGAACAATAATGATGTGGACGGTAAGTTTTCCCATGCCGGCATTTACTTCGTAATTTCTAAAACTTGGGAGGATATATGAAAACGGTTAGTGTCAGTTTTTACGGTTTGAAAGCGAAAAAGGACGATGCCCAGGTCAAGGCCCTTTTGGCTGAAGTAAACCAATGGACACCGATACAAGTTGATGAATTTTTGGCTAAAAACGATGTGGGAATTCTGCGAGGCAAAACAGTTGATGAGGCGGTTGAACTGATTCAAAGATTCCACAGGGTCGGAATTATTGGAGGTATTGACGGCCTGGATAATCCCGGTTACTACAGCAAACAATTTGAGAAGTTTTATGAAAATGAAGGTCGATTCAGAATTACATGGAACTGGGCGGCGGCGATTTTTAATTGGCTATGGCTCCTTTTTAGAGGACTGTGGGCCAAATGGATACTTTATAGCCTGGTCGTTACGGTCGGATCCAGCCGATGCTTATAGCTCGGACAAGTCAATTGGTGTCACGAACAACCGGTGGCAAATATGTCGCGGTCGACCTGGATGATGAGTACAGTATTTGTGTTTATGATGGGACCGAAAGATTCCTTATCAAACGGTTTTCTGGGGGCAGGAGCCAGAGCAAACAACGACTTCACAAAAATCATTTGGACAGCTCTTTCTTGAAATCTATGAACCGAAATCTGGGACTTCCAGCTCATTCACCCAAAAAGAAGTGCAGGAGACTGTGAAACCTTACTTCAAAGCCTTCGACCAAATCCAATTCAGGGTCATGATGGGAGGAAGCGCTCAATTAGCCGAGCCTGATTTTTTAAAGATTGGCGAACAACAATGGGGGAGGATTGTATCCTCGGTGCAATTCAGGGGGGCTGCATCTGAAGTAGCTTTTCCCAATTTTGCTTATTATTCAATCATAAATAACCGGCTCGTGATTCTCTATTACCTGGGAACCAAAAAACCTGAAGGAGTTAAAGCGATAGAAGATTTTATTAGAACAATCAAACCCTCTAACAAGGTAACAGCTTAGGGTAAGAAGCGCATATCCAGGTGTGATTTAACTAACCAAGATCAAATCGCTTTCCGCGAACACAGACTGGATAGCCAAAAGCTCACTTCTGAAGACTCC
>DCTJ01000012.1 GCA_002329545.1 Candidatus Omnitrophica bacterium UBA1443 | reverse complement strand
TTTACGATCGCATTAAAGCGGCGCCCGAAAGCGCGCGCGCGATTGTCCTGATTGCCGGAGGTTTTCATACCAGCGGGATTGAGCGACTGCTTCGCGAAAACCGCGACTCGTACGCGGTCGTGACCCCCAGGATCGGATCCCTCACGGGCTCGGAAAATTATCTTCGCGTCATGAATAACGATCTTTCCTGGCAGGAATATATTGGCGCCACCTACTACGATGGATTGATCCGTCACGCGATTCGCAAATTGACGGAAGACCTCAGTGAGTCTGAGTTCCGGCAAACGGCCAAGCGTTGGCGCGACAATCTTATCCGGGATCTTGCCTCTCAAAACAGGATCACGGACTTCGGGCAATATAGCCAATATCTTGGTGATTTAAACCGGATTTATGCCGAACGTTTCGCCAAAGATCTTAAACCTCTGACCAAGGAAGATATTCTGGGGGTGATCAAAAGAGAGTTAGAGAAGTTTAAATCGGATGTGCTGGTTTCACTTTGGAAAGAAGTCGAAGATGGTCCGCAAGGCACCACCGCCGGATTTTCGGGACTGGAGGAACGAAAAGAACCTTCTGTTACAAAGCCCTCGGATCTCGCGTTTGATATTCCCAGTTCCAAGCCGTCGATGCTTAGCCCGGCTCTAAAGCTTGCTCCCGAAAATCTGGCACTAACAGCGCCGCCTCGCAGTGAAGTTCGCCAGCAGACGGTAGCGGCTAGAGACGTTTCTGAAGTCTTGAGGAGAAAACTGGTTTTATCGCCGAATGCGAAAGTGCATGAGATCGGGCCGGGGGGGGGAGAACCCATCGAAGAAGGTTCAGGACGGATTGATTGGGCTCGTAAATTTAAAGATGTCTTTAAGGATAAAGTGACAGTGTTTATTCATGAGCCCGGCGCCAAACGTCTTGCGCAGACGGATACGCGGCTTAAGGATGCCAAATTCAGCGGTAAGCCATTTTCTGCCGAAGATGATTCCGCCGATGTCATTATCGCGATGAGTGTTTTGAGCCAACCCGGTGTCGGGGACCGGGGGCCCGTCGCGGACGCCATGGCGCGGGCGGTTAAGGTGGGGGGCTACTTGATCCTTGGTTATTACAAAGGTAATCCGGACGAAAAGGCGAGACACGAGGCATATATTAATCAGATGCAAGAAAAGGTAAAGCTTAGCGTCGTCGCGCGGGGAACGGATGCTCGTCACCACTGGGCTATTTACCGGGTGGACTCTAAATCTCGCGGAGCGCAAAAAAAAGGACGGAGTGAGACCCGGGTTAATGATGTGGTGAAAGAGAAAAGAGAAGACATTCGTGACGGATTGCGTCAATCGCTACGTTGGCTTCTTGCAAAAATGGCGGTCGGCCCGTGGCGGAAACAAATGCTCAAGCTTTTGCTGGAAGATGACCGGCTGGATGTTAAGATCGCCATTTCGTCGGACGGGAAAGATCTTTTTTGGATTCACCAATGCTTCGTGAGTTATGACCCTGAGACCGGGGACGCATATTTAACCCTGGGGGATTCAGTGAGCCGCTTAAGCCATTCCTCGGGGGCTACTCCGACGGCGGAGATCGATAAAGGGGTGGAGTTAATTTTTGGGGATGACGATCAACTGTCTCTGTCGGTTCGGTTGGGTCAGCTTCAGCCGGGGATCCAAATTTTTTATAACAATCAGGAAATCCCTCTCTCGGGAAACGCCGAATCTCTTCTGGTGCCGTTAACTAAAATAAATGAGACGATTACTTTTCTCAAGAAAACAGTACCGGGGTTCAGCCGTTGGCAGAAGGCGCGCGTGAAGGCAATGAGGCGGCAAAAACTCGAAGAAGCGAGATCGTGGTTTGATGTGGCTCGTGTGAGAGAAAAAATGTCCAATCCTTTTGATACGGAGCAATATATCGACAGACTGGAATATGGATCCAGCCGATTTGAGATTGGTATATCGGATTCCGGGGAGGAAGTTGTTGTCAAGGCATTGAATCGTGATACAGGAATACTGGACGGGATTCTTTTTTCCCCGTTTTTGTCCGACGCCTGGTTTACGGCAGGCCGGGGATACGCGAATGATATCCCGGTTTTGGACCCTGATCTTCCGGGGATGGCTCTGATTTTCAGAGTTGAAGAAGATGGAGTTTATGTTTCCGCGAATGAGGATAATGTTGTTTCTCATTCTGATCCCGAGATTTCAATACCGAGTTTCCAGAAAGCCGGCGCCGGTGTTCGACTTCCCCGGACCGCCAAGAAAATCAAGGATCACAGCATCATCCCGTTGACAGAGGTCACGGACACGATAGGCCCTCCTTTGTCTCACAATCCTGATGGCCGAAACGTCTCCTTCATCCTTGGGGAGAGAACCAAGATTGCTCAGAGTGAGGAAGGAAGGCGACCCGGGATGATATCCAAAGTTCGTATNNCTCATAGCCGGAATCGTTTCCATTGCGATGATGCGCTCCGCGGTCGCGGATACGATGTCACCCAGTGGCGCGAAGCCCTCCAAGGTTGCGACGTCTTCCGCGGTTGCGATGTCCCCCAAAGCCGCGATGTCCCGCAAAAGTTTTAAAGCCTTTCAAAAAGGACTTCAGGCCCTTGGTTGGTATAAAGGAAAAGTTGACGGAAAGGATGGACCCCTGACGCGGTCGGCTGTCAGGACACTCCAGACTATACTTCGTGATGAATTGGGGTTTTCGAAGCTTCCTGTCAACGGGCAATATGACGATCCGGCGACACTGGCGGCGATTAAAGAATTGCAGGGAAAGTTGAAGGTTAAAGTGGACGGAGTTTTAGGCCCGGAAACGGCGTCTTCCCTCAAGAAACACCTGGAGGAACTTCGCAAAAAAGGAAGAGAAACCCAAGCAGTTACCGGGCAGGGGGTGTCTGAAGTTCTGACGCCCCATTTTCCATCGGATCCGGCCACCAAAGTTTTGAATAATCCAACCTTGCAGGCAGGTTTCTCTGCCTTGGGTTTTCAGGTGATCCAGCGGTTGCTGGTATCTCGGCAACTTGTCCCGAACACGCAAGAAACCAGGAATTTTATCTACACCTATCTGTATGAGACCCATCAAATAGTTCAGACGGCTAAACAAACGCTGACGGACCCTCAATTTCAACGTGTTTTTCATTCAAAAAAAATCGAAATGACTCCGGAACGGGTGGCCCAACTCGCAATGTTCGTTTTTGATCTGAATAATCACGAAAGCATGGGACATGTCCATATCAAAAACAACCGGGGTAGCGATTTTTCCCAAGCTCAAATCTTGATAGGAACTCGAAAAGAACTTTTTAAAAACCCCTTGTTTAAAAAAATAGCGGGTGTTACAGACGCTCAGCCTGTGACAGAAAAGGAGTGGGAAGAATTCCTCGTAACTGGCTCTTCCGCGAACCGAAACCGCATCGCGATGGTGATAATTCATTTTTTAAGAGCTCCCCGTGACTTGCGTTTTGATGAATTGTTTTCGGGAGATACTGTGAAAGAATCGAACATGTGGGGAAAGTATTACCACACCCAGTCGCCTAAAGGACCAATGAAGGCTTTCAAAGAGAGGGCGGATCGTCATAAAGATGACGGGAACCGAGCGAAACAATATTATTTGTCACAGGTGAGAGGGAAGGGAAGTTCGCCCAAGTATGCTGTTCGTGCGGCGGCCGGTGCGCGCTCCGAACTTCGCCAGGGCGACATCCAGACGGCAGAGGTCAGACCCGAAGGGCTGAGGGATGCATCCAAGTATTTCGTTTCGGAGATTCGTAGGCTGATAAGTTACATTGGCTTTTTTAATACGGCTTCGATCGCGGCATTAAGCGGAATATCATTTTCGATGATTCGCTTTATGTTTCAACGTCTTCCGGATTTGAAGGAATCGATCCATCTGTTATCAGCGATTCCGTTGAGTATTTTGCCGGAAGCTCAAAGTGGTGCAGTTTTTCTTTTAGGCGCGGTCTTTTTTGCGGGCCTGTCGTCGATTTTAAGCGGCCACTTCGGGCTGAAAGTTTTTGACGCCCTCTTGTCCAGGCGTATCTCATTGGAAGAGACGGAGAGAAGAGGGCAGATGATGTTTGATGAAATTTATCGCGAGAGTCTAACCAAGGATTCGGCGCTGGCCAAGGCAATGGAAAAGACAGACGGTGTTTTTGCCACACCGGTTTCTTACGATGTTTTCNNTTTGAAGGAGGTGTGGAAACCACGGTCGATGAAGCGGGACGTGAATCGTTTAAAATTCGACTGTCTCCTGCCACCACTATTTCCAAATCGATTTTGCGTTATCTGATTGTGCGGCGGTCCATCGGCATAGATTTTCGGTTAAAGACGCGTGCGTTAAGACAAAAAGCGGGAAATTCTCCGCTTTTTGATCTTGTATCGAATAATTTCTGGTGGGGGTATTACGGCGAAAGTCAGACGCTGAGACGGTGGCGGTACTTCCCTGTGATGGCCCTGCTCTATGAAATTCCGTTTACTATTGGCGTATCCAGTTTCGCGCCCATTTTTTTGCTTTCGATTCTCTCGGCGGATTTTTTGACCGGGAATCAAACAGTGGTGAAATTCCTGAGGTCGATGGTGAGTGTTTTTGTTCACGGCCGTGACGTCGATGAAATCGAATTCCAGGGGGAGCCGCGCGAGAAACTGGTTTTCGGATCCCTGAGAAAGGCGTTTGCCATGTGGTCCGGAATTTGGGGCGTCGTGGAGGGGATCTTTGCCGGACTCGTTTTCTTTGCCACAATGAATTTGCAGAATTTGAGCCGCACAGGTTGGGTCCTCCCGGTCTGGAATCTGCTGGGTTCTGACTGGAATCTTCTGGATGTTATGTTCATCTGCGGGAGTTCTCTCGGGATTACTTTTATGTGGTTGGCGTACTTTGTCTGCTACCCAAAGGAAAAGATACGGAATGAGGTGGCTGTGGAGAGACATGAAAAACGGTCGGAAGTGAGGGGGGAGCATGGCTTTCCTGATTCGACGTTGCCGGAAAAATTAGCCTCTGATGCACGCTCCGAGATCCGTGGGGATGAGTTTGATGCCAGTGATTATGGCTTAATGAGGGGGAGACTGAGCAGGGATTCAGAAAGAACGCTGGGGTTTCTTACGGAATATTTTTCCCGAAACCAGATAGCCGGGGATGACGCGAACCTGATAGCTCGGACACTGGTTCGTATGAAACCCCGGTCGCTGGAATTGCTCCGTGATTGGGGAGTTCTCACAGAGAAAGAACCCGAACTGATTACCTCTGGGAATATGGGGAAAATCATGATCCCCCAGGATATTAGAAATTCCCTGGCCCAAAGAATGCGACTTCTTCTGAAATCTTATGACGAACGGGGCTACACCAGGGCACAAAAGGANNCCGTTGATCAGATCGATGCAATTTTGACCCGAAGCCCGGATCTTACCGATGGCATTGTGATTGAAATGCTGGACAGCCGTTTTTCTCTGATTTTTCAAATAGATCGCGCCATTGAAGTTGCGGCAAGTCTGCGGAAATCGGGCGTTGTTCCTAGCCTGGCCTGGAGGATTTTGATCAAGCAGGGGCCTGACCAGGCATTGTCCTGGGCCTCTGCCGCGAAGGTGGTTGTTGAAAGAATTAAGGACGCTCAAGAAGTGAGCGGGCAAAGAAATGCTTGGTTGATGATCATGAATCACGGCATTGAAAAAGTGGAAAAGGCCGAGCGTCGAGGGAAACTTTCTGAATTGATGAACGCATGGAAAACACGCTCCGAACTTCGCCAGGAAGGCATCCTCAAAGGACTGGAAAAGAAGATACAAGAGACTTATGGCAGGGTGGGGATTTATGGAGAACATTTGTCCATGGAAAATATTCTCCTTAAAGTTCTGGAAGATGTTGGCAGAGAGAATAATTTGGCGCTGGTCGAGGGAGAGGATTTTGAGCTTTTTTGGTATCGGGAGCGTTTTGGAATTATCATAATAAATCCCGCCTATAAAAAAACGGACGAGGTCAAGGACAAGATTATTGAGAGACTTCAATTTTATTATCGTAAGTATAAGCCTAAAATCAAGTTAACGACTGAGAAACGTTCCGATGGGGTTGAAGCTTCTTACTGGATTACTCCGGCTTCACTGACGGAGTTCGGAAAGTTTTTCGGGACGGCGGATATTCAGTATTATGATCAAGAACACAGATTTCCAAGGCCTTTTACGTTGAAAGAGATGCGGGAGAAACTTCTTCACAAGGCGGAGATGCTCCAGGAAGGTATGAGACGTAGTGGGCTCCCGCCTGCTGAAATCGAAAAATTCGGGCAGTGGGCATCAGATGTTGACTTTGCGCTTGCCAATTCGGACAGGTATGGACAGGAGGAGATGATCCGGACGGAGTCAATCATGCGTAGCCGAGGTCGAAGAGATTCTTCTATCGGACTGCATGAGGACGGATACAGGTATACGACCTTGAATGCCATGAAGGAAAATGCTGAGGGAAGTGTTCTGTTCGATTTTTTGCTTCGCGACTTACGCCGCCGAGAAAATGCCAAACGAATTCTCTTTCTGGCTCGCGGCGCGGAATGCTTAAAAGTTACCGCACGGTATGTGAATTGGTTGTTTTCTCCCGAAATTGTGCAGGGGGCCCTTGAGAATTTTCTTTTTATGCTTTCGCAGGATACCGGAGGGAAGCTTATTAGTGACATTAAAGATCTATTCCGATTTTCTCCTAAAACATACCTCCTGGGGGAAGAGGGCGAGCCTGATGAATTTGTGGAAAGCGTTTCCTATGATGCCCTGGAAAGGCAAGCGATGGAAATTCTTGAGGATTTGGATCGGGGGAAGAGCCGTTGGACGCATGTATCACGATTGTACGCGAGGGAAATTAACCCTTATGACGGGGATGGAAAAGGTCTTAATCGATTTACTCAATTTTTTGACAAAATCTATGACTGGATCAAGGAGGCAGGAATTGTGGACGGTCTTCAGCCCGGGGAAACAATTCTGGTCGTGGATGAGTCTTCCAGTGGAACTTACCCCTGGATTTTGAAATATGTGATTGAAACGCGAAGCCTCGCTGATTTGGCAAAACGGCTGGGAAAACCCGAATCGGAGATTCAGCCCTTCCGGGTTCTTTTTCAGGCGGGCGGTCGATCCNNGGATCCAATCACGACTATTTTATCGAAGATTTTCCTATCTTTGACTACGGGAAAGTCTTGGGATACGGAAACTTTGCCGTCTCCGCAATTGCCGATAAAGGAGAAAACATGCCACATCCGGTAAAGTTTGGTAGCGTCGGCAGGATTTTGGAGGAGGCTACGAGTCAAGTGATCTTTGAAAGTGAAGAGCCTGATGTGCTTTTGGGCGCTTATCTGAAT
>DCTJ01000084.1 GCA_002329545.1 Candidatus Omnitrophica bacterium UBA1443 | reverse complement strand
GCAGGTCATCCCATGCGTAGATAAAATTTTGCAACCTTTTTGAGATTTTTTGTTTTATTTTTTTCAGTACTTTACGGGAATCCGCCTGAACGCGAATGGCAATTTCCCCGGCCGTCGGATAAATTCCAAAAACAAAACGGTCAGCAAAAAAATCTTTCCGCAGTTTCTTCATAACATCAGGCTCGGAAATACCCACCATCTTGACGATCAGCTGATTGACCGACTCCACTCGCGGATAGCGCTTCTTCAACAGTGGTCGAACCACGTCCCCGTACATATTGATAAGTTCTGACGGAACACCCGGAAGGGCGATCACGAGCTTTCCCTTTTCCTCTATCATAAATCCCACGGCAATGCCGAATCGGTTCACTAGGGGCTTCGCGTTAGCCGGATAACAAGCCTCGCGACGGACGAGCAAAGGGACGGGTTTTTTAAAGCGTTTGTAGATCCGGCGAAACCGGGAGAACTGTGCTTTAGAAAAAATCAGAGGAACGTTAAAGTAGGAGGCAATTCCTTCCCGGGTTACATCATCGGGCGTCGGACCCAGGCCTCCGCTCAGAATCACCACATCTGTCCGGCGAAAAAGGTCACCCAAATGAAACTTGATCGCTTCTTCTGTATCAGGACACGTCGTATGCGTCGTAACGTCAAACCCGAGATCTGAAAGCTCTCTGCCCAGAAACGCGGCGTTTGAGTTCACCGCCATTCCTCTCAGGACTTCGTTACCGACGGAAAGAATTGCCGCAGAAGGTCTCACGAAAAGGGCCTCAGGCGAAGATCAGGAACAGAATTATCCAGGCATAAATCCCGGCGCCAATATCATCCGCCATAATGCCCCAATATCCCGGGATACGCTCAAGTTTTCGGATGGGAAATGGTTTTATGACATCAAACAATCGGAACAGGAGAAACCCGATCGGCACAGTCACACACGTTACGGGGATCAGCAAAAATGTNNCCGTCAATGACAACGTATTGAGGATCTGGATCGCTCTTGTCTTCAAGTCTCCGAAACATCTCTTGCCCCACCACGAGTAAAGTAACCATCGAAACGAGATACAATCCAAGGTTCCAGCTCGTTAAAAAAACAAGCAAAATTCCTGCCAGACTTCCCCACGTTCCGGGCGCTTTTGGAAAAAGGCCGACACCGCAGGCTAGGACAAAACGGACAAACCCTTGCGAAGCAAAATGCCCCCGCTGGTTCCAGAGAAAAAAGAAACCCGAAAGCAGCGTTAGAAGGACTGTCAGGGCGATTACCGGGAGAAGCAAAGGCGCGAACCAGCGGGCGATCGCTTCCGTGGACGCGTAATCCCAGAACACGAACACCCCGAACGCGACGAAGACGCTTGCCACCTGAAAAACAAACTTCAGCTTCCCAAGCTTTTCAGCGCCAAAGGATTTCCCTTCGAGTAGCCACGCCGTCCTGCAAAAAGTCACCACAATCTCCCGGGCAAAAATGGGAACCAGCCACCACGGCGAGAAGAAACCGAGTTTGGAAAATGCCGCGAGAGGAGCCAGGATTAGAATTTTATCCATAAACGGATCAATCCACTTTCCAAATTTTGATTCGAGCTTGTATTGGCGCGCGAGCCAGCCGTCCCAGTAATCCGTAATCGCTCCCAAAATAAAAAGCGTGACGGCCACAAGGTGGGCCGCCGGGCTATTCGCGAAAATCAGAAAGGGCAACACCCCTCCGATCACTCCCCGAAAAATACTAAGATGATTGGGATGAAACAATGAGAATTTAAATTTTCCCGAGAAGGTCATAACCTTTCGCTCCTGTTATTCTGACTGGATAAAATGTTCCTTTCCGTAAAGCGAGGGAACTCATCACGATCACGTGCGGATCAATCTCGGGCGCATCCATCACTGTACGTCCTTTCCAGGTATCAGGAACCATCTTTTCCTCAATTAAAACATTCATCTCTCGCCCCACTTGCCTTTTACTAACCTCTTCGGCGATCCCGCGCTGAAGGGTCATCAGTTCGTGGTATCTGCGCTCTTTCACTTTTTCCGGGACCTGGGGCCGCATCTTCGCCGCCCGCGTCCCTTCTTCCCGCGAATACTTGAAAACACCGAGCCTCTCAAATCGCGCCCAGGACACAAATTCTAAAAGGTCCTGAAAATCCTTTTCGGTTTCACCCGGAAACCCAACGATAAAACTCGTCCTCAAAGTGAGATCGGGAATGTCGGACCTGAGTTTTCGGATCAATTCGCGTGTTTTTTGACGATTAAAACCACGCCTCATCGCGGCGAGTATATTATCACTGATATGCTGAAGTGGTAAGTCCAGGTAGTGGCAGATCTTCCGGGATTCGGCAATCCTTCGGATCAACGCGTCACTTACGGAATTAGGATAAGCATAAAGTAGCCTGATCCAATCCAGTCCATCGATCCTCTCCAGAACCTCTAGGAGTTCCGAGAGCATTGGCTTTTGGGCATAGTCACATCCGAATTGGGTTGTATCCTGCCCAATCAGAATAATCTCCTTCGCACCCTCCTGGACGAGCAATTTCGCTTCCTTTTCGACATCGGCAATCGTACGCGAGCGAAAGCGACCACGAATTTGGGGTATCGCGCAGAACGAGCAAGTGTGATTACAGCCTTCGGAAATCTTAAGATAACGGGAAAATTTCGGGGTGAGAGTTAATCTTGCTTCGTCAGATTTTCCAAGGTATCCCAAGTGTTCGGTCACAGTCAAACGTTTTCCGGCGAGGACTGACTTTAAAACCCTTGTCAGTTGGTCGTAATCACCCGAGCCAAGAAACGCGTCGACCTCCGGGAAATTCTTCTGCAATTCCGCCGCGTATCGCTGGACAAGACATCCCATCACGATGACGGCACGCAACCTTCCCCTTTTTTTTTGCTCAATCAGCCCTAAAATATAATCAATGGATTCATTTTTCGCGTCCCGTATAAACCCGCAGGTGTTGAGCAAGACTACGTCACTTTCTTCGACGCGCCGCGCTATCGCAACACGGGATTCACCGAGCGCCCCCAAAACAATTTCACTATCCACAAGAGCTTTGGGGCACCCTAACGACACCATGCCGACTCGTACTTTTTTCTTACTTTTCACTTGAGAAGAACCCATCGTATGGTTAGAATACCGCTCCACTTTCGGTAATCTTTCTGAGGTGGGGGCGTAGCTCAATTGGTTAGAGCTCCGGACTGTCGATCCGGAGGTTGCGGGTTCGAGCCCCGTCGCTCCCGCCATTTTTTTTGGCGCAATCTCGCGACGCTTCCGTGTCATGTTCCCCGCCGGTTCAAAAAATCGAGACCGTTCGCCATTGGGCAATAGAGGATTCGAACCTCTGACCCTCTCCGTGTAAAGGAGATGCTCTAACCAACTGAGCTAATTGCCCAACGGCGAGACGCTGACATCACTTCTTAAAGAAACGTTATCCCCCAACGCTCAAAATGAATTGATCGCGTCGATCATCTTTTTTAAGACATGATGACAGTCTTTCTTGAAATAAAACGACAGCCGGGGCAGATGAAACGTGTGCGGAGCGTTTTTTTCCTCTTCAAAGGGTTTCAGGGACTGCTG
Organism: Candidatus Omnitrophica bacterium UBA1443; assembly: GCA_002329545.1. Taxonomy (GTDB): domain Bacteria; phylum Omnitrophota; class Omnitrophia; order Omnitrophales; family Aquincolibacteriaceae; genus UBA1443. The sequence goes on along the minus strand of DCTJ01000084.1, from coordinate 1,219 downwards.
GATCTTGCCTTTCCGGATAATGGAAGCGAACCGCCGGTTAAGATCATCTAATTGTGATTCGGTAAGAGCTTTTTCAATTCTGAGCACCAAAAGATCCCGAATGTAGCGCATGGAGTGATATCGGTGGTAAAAATTCAAAATGTGATCGACCGCCTCGTCAGCATCCTGCGTGAAAAACATCAGATCAATGTCATCGGGGTGAATCATCTCGTTCTTCACCAACTGCTTTTCCAGAAACTCTTTAAAATCTTGCCAGTAAGTCGAACCTGGCGCGTCCAGGCAAACGATTGGCCGCGGTTCAGTCTTGCCGGTCTGCACCAGCGTTAACGTCTCAAAACCTTCATCGTGAGTTCCGTACCCCCCGGGGCAGAGAATCGTGGCATGAGATTCTCTGAGAAACATGAGCTTTCGCGTAAAAAAATATTTAAACGTAACAAGCTTGGGGTCTTTCAATATCACAGAATTCGCTTCTTGCTCGAACGGAAGGCGGATATTCATTCCGAAACTCCCCTTGCTCCCCGCTCCCGCGTTTCCCGCCTCCATAATTCCGGAAGCGGCCCCCGTAATCACCATCCATTGTTTCCGAACTATGGCTTTGGAAAACTTGAGAGTGATCTGGTAATTGGGATCCGTTCTGGGCGTTCTCGCCGAACCAAAAACAGCCACTTTTCGTATCGCCCGATAAGGTTCAAACACGTGAAGACTTCGACGCAATTCCTTAACGGCCGTATTAATGATCTTCATGTCACCGCGCTCCAACCCGTCCCGGTAAACACCAATCGCCGAGGAGATCAGCTCTTCCACCAGGTCAGCATTCTCCCCAGGACCAATATCACGCACAAGTTGGCGGGTCAGCGTGTCAATCCGCGGATCTCCCGTATTCGCTCCGTATTTTTTAAAACGTGTTTTCGACATTATTCCCCCACTTTAATTTTCAGGATTAAATCCCCCGGATGATGGCAGGCCGGACACTCCCGACCCTGGCGGGCGAGGCGGAGTTTCTGACCTTCCCTGACTCCCGCGGGAATTTTAACCGATATCATTTTTCCTTCATGAGTTTTGAAAGTCACTTCCCCGCCTTCCTTGGCTCTTTTTTTTGAGATCTTGAGGCCAACGGTTACATCCGATTCAATATCCTGGGTCTGTCCAACATATCCATCATCATAGCCGGAAGAAGCCGATTGATAATGCCGGGGATGCGAACCACTTTGGGGCCCCG
>DCTJ01000011.1 GCA_002329545.1 Candidatus Omnitrophica bacterium UBA1443 | reverse complement strand
ACACCGGGCTCATTTTCAAACCTCTTTTTCCCGTCACCCGCTCCCAAAGGTCCAAACTCCGGGCAAACCGGTTTTTTTGGGGAAAATTCGGACGGAAGGAAACAATCCCGGAAAGACTTTACGCGGAAGCCTGGAGCTTTTGAAATGCCGCAAACAATGTCTGGAGATTCTTGATCGCGCTCAGGGTATGACTATTGATGACAAATCGTCCGTTCTCGTATTGATACCCGTCGTCAGGTAGCGGGTCCCGAAGCATGTCAACCAGCACGCTGACACTTTCTCCTTTGGCCGTTCCGATACGCTGGGAAGCCCGTGCCGCCGCCAGGAACGCCATCGGTTGCAACTCGGGTGTGTTGACTCCGGATTCAAACAAAACCGGAGCCAAGGCCTGCATGTTCGAAAGAAGGCCATCGGGAAGACCCCCCATAAGAAGCGACTCATCTCCGGCAACCACGTAACGTCCCTGGGCCTTTACATGATTTAAAAATCCCTGTGCTTCCCTAGCGGCTTTGCTTCGATTGAAAACCCCCACAGCCACCGGCCTCGCGACCCTTTCAACGCCGGTCCATGTCGCGGCCCACCGGTTAAAAGTTTCAGCCAGCCAGATTCCGTTTTCCCTTTGTGGCTCCCTGATTTCATCCCCCAACGCGAGAATATTCAGACGAACTTCGGGATTAAAGAGATACGTAAACATAAGTTGCTCAAGAACTTCACGGGTACTTTCACGCGTCGAAAGGACCGACGCGTCAATCATCTTGACGACATTCCCCGCCTCTCCGCTGAACGGGATCGCCTCACCCGGCAGTTGTTCACTAAGACGCTGACGCAGTCCGGTCAGTGTTCTCGTATCAACAAGTCGCGCGATTTCTCTCAGGAGCAGAAAAGCGGACTCCGGTTCTTTTTTCATGTTCACGATGCCCCAGGTCAGCGCAACAGTCACCGTCAGAGCGGGCGATGTCTGATCCAGTTCAATCTCCAGATTCCGGAGTAAACGGAATGAAATCTTTTCCAGTGTTTCCCGGATCTCCGGAGTAACCGTATTTATCATTTGTTCCACCGACCGCATCGCCAAAAACGCATCCACCTCCATCGGGCGATCAATCTTGAACGGCAGCTCAATCGGCAAAAGGTCGCTCCGTGTCTTTTTGGTCGATGACACCCGGTGCGTAATCCGGATTTGCTTCCCCTGGACCGAAAGTTCCACAAATCCCCGAACCACGACAACACCCTTCCCGGGAGTCGTGATTGCGATTCCATCGGTCCCGTCTTTTTTCACCGTCACTTTTCCGTCACCCACCGCTCCGTCAAGCGCCTTTTGAATGTCATCGACATCCACCAACCCCGACGGACGCCCCTCAACCGGCCCCGGCCCAACCGCGGGCAGCGTGGGAATTGCGGGCTTTTTCTGGGTCGGTATCCCAATCGCGGGACTTACATCCAGAGAAACATCTGGTCTCATTCTCACTTCTGAGCGAGGACGAGCAATTATGACATATTTCGGATTTCTTAACCCGAGTCGCTTACGACCAATATTCCCACCATCAGTAAAAAACGTTCTCTCTTCCACAATACCATATTTCTTAAACCAACGAAGAACACGCGAATGAAATTTTTTCTGAGACATGTTTCCCATTCCAAACACGTCACTACCAAATTCCTTCACATGCAAATTTCCCTCCTTATCAAAACCAACAATAACTCTGCGCCCAGGATTACCTTCAAACCACTTCTTGATCGCCTCATCACGCTCGGGGCTCCTCCCCAAATCCGCCATGGGCCCGATTTGGAACCCGCACCACCCGTTCCCTGGTTTTTCGTAAAACTCACGGTTTGCCGCATACTCCTCGGTAGTAACAATTCTGGAGAGGTAAAGAGGATGAAACAGAACCACCACTCTCGCTTGCGCGCTCCCACGGGTATTAGGGTTAAAGGGATTTACCACAACACCGTCCCTCAGCAAAAGGCCCGCGGGACCCCCGGTATCGGCACGGAACATATTTGCGTTTGTAACGATCAAGCATTTATTTCTTTCCGCCTCTTCACGAGACATAACTTCAAACGTAAAATTCTTCGAACTGTACATCGGTTCAGCTGAATTTCTCGCGTAGACAATGGATTGATGGGCTACGAACATCCCCACCCACATCACGACTGTCATCCCGCCGACAAGAAAAATCCTTCTGTGTTCTCCGGCCCATGAACGAAATGCCCGCCATTTCCCCCGGACTTCAGAACGCCCTAAGTCGGCAGGCTGAGACAGCGGGTCCAGAGTTCCCGTCTGAAATGTTAGTCCGGTCCGGTGATCCGTCACGGAAGACCGCAAAATCTCCTGGCCAAGTTTGTCGGCAGGAACCCAGTTTTTCTTCCCTCGCGAGATCNNATTTTCCGGCCAGGGCGGGATTTTTTTCGATGCTCACCAAAAAAACTTCCCCTCGGTCATTCTTCAGGGGAGCGCCATTTTTAAGCAAGAGCACCCTGAAGCCGTCATCGTCGACTTCATAATTCAAACTTAGATCAAACCGGGGCAGAAACGTCTGAAGATATTGAAGTTGAGCCTCAATATCATCCATCGTGTCCGAAGTCTCGGCCGTAAGCTCCAGGGACAGGCCCAAATTCTGGCCAAACACCCGATCGGGGTTGGCGCCCATGGACTTCAGAACATCAGGGGGCAACATCTTGGAAAACAATTCGATCGTGGACGTGTCAAAAATGCCGGGCCCCCGTTGGAGCATCGAGTTCCGATAAAGCGATTCGTCGGATTTTTCAGAAAGACGCGGCGTAAGGATCCCGTAGCTGATCTGGTTTTCCCTGAAAATGTCCGACATCCCGTCCGTGTGAAATCCCCCCGTGATCAGGACGGAACTCGTCTCACGCCCGGCGATCATCACTTCGGAAATTTTTTCAAAAAAAGCGGATTCCCGGGCGCGGGCGTAATCGTAGAACAAGTCAGCGGCACCGTAGAGCTCCAGAATTCGCGACCGGAGCTTCGGGCTTCCTTTTTTCGAATCCCACCCGGTGGAACCAAGTTTCAGGTTCACCCGGGCATCCTCCGCCAGTGATTTCAGACGCTCCATCAACGGATCTGGCGCCAGTTCGTCCCGCCGTGACTGGAGCTCCCGCCAGTCACGCCGGGTCAACTCTAGGCGGAGTAATTTGCGAACCAGCTCTTCGTCACGGTAAAGCGCGAGGAGTTTTTTCTGCGCTTCGCTCACGGCCATCTTGTCCAGGATCATTTGAAACAGGCGATGAATTTCATCGAAAAGCGCCCGTGAATCGAGTTCGCTTTTGAGGATCAAATAACCCGCCTGGAGGCTGAAAGCGGGGTAATCACTGAATTTAAAACCCTGGGGCCCCATTTCATTCACCAACCGCTCGAGAAGGTAGCGGGGTTGAAGGGTCTGCGGAGAACCCCGCGAACCGGTCCGCGCCAGACTGATGTGCTGATCCCTGAAGTTCGCGATCCCGTCGATTAATTCCGGTGATGCTTCTGAACGCCGCAATAGCGCCAGCAGTTTCTCCTGTTCAGGAGCCGCCCGGGAGGGTTGAAGTTCCTTTTCCATATCCTGGATCGTGAGAAGCCGCGTCAGTTGGGGCCATTCCACCTGCGAAAAAAGACTTTCCAGGTCCAATCGCAGAAATTGCCGGGCATCCTCCGCGAGCGAACGGACATAAGGCATAAACTCACGTTGTCCCCGCTCAAATCTTTTCCATTCCGAAATCATCCGGAGCAGGTCCCTGCCCGCGACCTGACTCGCGAGGGTCCGGAGACGCGACTCAAGTCCCTCGATAAACTGAAGAACGACCGTCTCGTTTTCGTACACCTTCTTGAGAGCTTCATAATTCTTGCGGTAGAGATCCGTCGACTCAATCCCTTCCGCACGGATATTTTGCCGGTCCGCCTCCAGAATAAACAGTTCCGCTCCGGTCAGCTCGCCCCGGCGGGCAAGACGGTCGGCAAGCTCGCGATTACGCGCCTGGTCCGGGAAAAATTTCAAATAGTCGGGATCAAGCGTGCCGGAGGCTCCTTCGACAAAAATAGTGCGTACCGCGTACTGGGCGCTCAGATACTCCAGAAGGTTCTTGATCTTGGTCTGGGCATCGTAATTGGCGTGAGCATTCTGGACGTGCAGGATCAGCCGGGGCGAAGGAGACGGAGGCGCTTCATAAATATCATCAAGACTTGCCAGATCCGCGGGAATACTCAAATGAATGAAACCCGGGGTCTCGCCTTGCACCGCGATCTCGACCCCCATTCCCGGAACCGCGGAGACAACCTGGGTGAATGAAAAAAATACGATTGTTACGGTACAAACGACCCGCCTTACCCACTTGTTATCCATCATTCTTTCCATTGAACCCCCACGAGACGCCTGACGCGCCTATTTCAAGCTATCAGAACTCCACT
>DCTJ01000097.1 GCA_002329545.1 Candidatus Omnitrophica bacterium UBA1443 | reverse complement strand
GGATCGATCACCAACTCATTTTCCACGGGGTCTGTAACCGTCGGGGACGGTGATTTTCCTGAAGGATCAATTAATTACACAGAGCAGGTGTCTCAGATCGGTGGCTTTACAGGATATAACGGCGGATCTATTACCAAGTCATACGCGCTCGGTAATGTTTCGGCGAGCGACAATGGTTTTGGTTTTCCGGCTAATGACGTTGGCGGATTCGTAGGGTCCAATGATGCAATAATCTCCGATTCTTATGCGCAGGGTAACGTTATGGCGGGAAATGTTAGTTCGTCTGTCGGTGGTTTTGCAGGATACAATTCAAATGCGATTACGCGAGCCTACTCCACGGGTTCTGTCAGCGTGGGTTCTGACAGTTTTGGAACAGGCGGACTGGTTGGATACAACAGAAAGACTGGTTCTATATCGAATTCATTTACCGTTACCAGTTTCGTAGGCGGCGGCCACGGAAGCTATGATACCGGGGGTCTTGTGGGATACAACAATGGTGGTACGATCACCAACTCCTATTTTACGGATGGCGTTTATAACAATGGTCTTGGGACTTATGAACGGGGTGGCGAGAACGCTTTTTATGGTTCCGCGCATGCGGTTTATAATGCGGCAGGTTCGAAATGGGATCTTTCGAATGTATGGCGTTTGCCTGACAGAGGGCTTCCATTGCTAAGATCCACAATGTTTCTCGCGGATTTTACCTTCGTCCAACCGACAGTTTACGATCCGGACGCCGTTACAACCTTTGAAGGAAACTTCTGGCTTAACGCGAACGGGGATTCCCTGGATCCTGTCCGGCCGAAGAACGGTATTCTCACGCTCGTTTCTAATAACGGAAACGAATATGTGCTGAATTACAATGTCAGCAGCTCAACTTCGGCTACTGTGATCAATGATATCTGGTTTGACGAACCAACGGATCTGTCGTCGGGGCTGACTGTCGCCATGAAAGGGCCTCGGGGAGTCAAGGTAATGGTGACCGTAATCGATGAAAATTATCGTTGCGCGAAATTCTTTATATCCCTGGATGATGTTTACAGGAATTTTTACTTTGATTTCTCCGATTCTCCCAATATTCCGGAGGGGTTTGATCCCTCACGCATCCTAGCCGTCCAATATTCATGGGGTAATCTCACGTGCCGGGGGAAGACGACGGGAACAGTCACGATAAAATCAAACGGAAACGATTTTGGGCATCGTTTTGGAAATCTCAATATGATACCCCAAAAAACCTATGCAGACTCGACGGGGCAAACAACACGTTTTGACATGATTGTGAACGATGAAAAAGGGAATCTTCTTTATACTTATAATTTGTTCGGAGCCACTTACCGCCCGAACGGAGCGTTGGTCGGGTATTCGTGCACATTTACGCTTGCGAACGGCAAAGGTACATTAACCGGAGTTTTCAGGAATGGTGATCCCTCAGGGACCTTTACATTAAGCGGGACGGTTGTCCTCCCGACGGGAACACAAAAAATATCCCGCGTGATCGAGATGACTGATGAACAGACCTTTCTGCTGGATCCTTTTCTTGTATCGGATTCAGTTGAAATTTCATCTCACTGCGATTTTGTGATCGGCGGATTCGGGACTACCACGGAAGCCGGGGATTTGACCGTAACACGTTTTTTTGAAACCAGGGATTCTGCAGGCCGCGTGACATCGTTTGAAGAGAATATTTACGACGCCTTGGGAAATTTCCTGTACAAGATTGCCCGCTCCGGAATGGTTTATGTCGGCAACGCGCTCACATCGTACCGCGAGACGTTCACACTTCCCGGCAACAAGCTGCTTAATGGTATCTATGCCAACGGAAAGTACGTCTTGGGAGGGACGATGCTGATTGACGGTATCTCGCAGTCGGTTTCGCGGCCGGTGGAGGTGGCGGGTGACGTGAGGGTGTTTATCGAGGAGCTCTGGACGAAGAATGTGGCGGGCGCAGGCTATCTTTTGATGGGGCTCGGGGACGCGGGCACGTATGGTGATTTCACGGCGATTCGCTACAAGGAGACCCAGGATCGGAACGGGAATGTGACGGGCTTTGAGGAGCATGTGTTTGATGGTGACGGGAACTTTTTATACAAGGTCGTGCGGACGGGGGTGGTGAGGAACGCGCAGGGGGATGTGACGGGTTATCGCGAGACGTTTACGATCCCGTTAAAGGGAACGCTTGCCGGTACGTATCTGAACGGAACTTACAAAATGACCGGGGCACTCAGGATCAACGGCGTTCCCCAGGTTGTGAACTGGACGTTCAATGTGGATACGAAAAGGCGGGAATACTGGCCGCTAAACGGTCCGGACGGCCGTTTCGGGCTGGTCGGCACACATACGCTTGTGATCGATCCCAAAACACCGGGGCTGACGAACAAGCGGGACATTACCATCGCCTACACGATCGACGGCGTTGCCAGGACCAAGGCGTTCGCGAACCTCGTGGACGGCAAAAACGAACTTGTGATCACGGAGACCGATCTGTTGGGGAACGAGACGACCGTGGTTCATGAGCTGTGGGTCGATACCACGATAAGTGATTTTACCTGGATGGGCGGCACCGGAACGAACCTTTGGTCGGTCGGGGCGAACTGGTTTGGCGGGAAGGTCCCCGGAGTGAATGATGACGTTATCTTTGATTCCCGGAACAGCGTGAGCTGTGTTGTCAACGTCGCCGCGACGGTGAAAAGCCTAACGATCGGCGCGGGCTACGGCGGAACGATCACACAAAACGCGGCTCTTAAAGTTCTTGGAAGTTTTTCCCAGCAGTCAGGGACTTTCAGGTCGGGGGCGGCCACACTCGATGTGGACGGGGATGTGGCTCTTTCAGGCGGTTCATTTACGGCACCCTCCAGAACTTTCAGCGTTGCCGGAAATTTTGATCAAACGGGTCTCGGGACATTTAATCACAACAACGGGACCGTGGTTTTTGACGGAGTGACAAATCTCAGAAGCGCGGGGAATGTGTTTAATAACGTCCAGATTGGGACCCCGGCGCTCGGCGGGCGGTTGACCCTGCTGGACAATGCGGATTTTAACGGTAATTTTTCGGTTCTTAATGTCACCGGGGCCACCCTTTTTGATCTTGGCGGGAAAACGCTCAATTTTGCCGGGGCGAACCTGAATCTTACGAATCTTGATTTGTTCAACTCCGCGGGCGGCACCGTGATCTTTGACGGTGTTACCGGCATGCGGAGCGCCGGAAAAGCGTTGGGCAATGTTCAGCTTGGTTCCGCGACCGCCGGCGGCAGACTGACATTTCTCGATAATGCGGATATTGACGGCGATTTCACCGTGAACGAAGGCGGGAACACCTACTTAAATGTCCAAAATTTTTCACTGAATTTTTCCGGTGCAGTTTTAAATTTTTCAGGGGCTGATGATGGTTATGCCGGATCGAGGCATAAGATCATTTTTGATCGCACAACCACAGCGACCGAGCTGACACTGGGGGGCTGGGAGATGGGTGGTATCCAAATCGGGTCAGCGACCTCGGGAGGATGGTTAAAACTGATGGACGAAGGCCGTTTTGCCAGCAATTTTTCCGTCGGGCAGGGCGGGACGACCACTTTTGATCTGAACGGCCAAAACCTCAATTTTCAAGGTGATAACGGCACGGTTAATTTTTCAGGCCTCGACAGCTTTACCGGCTGGACCGATTCCAACGCGATCAAGTTCTACAACAAACCGGGCACGACAACTTACCTGAGGAGCGGGGGCGTTAAAATCGGCGGCAACTTCAAAAACACGTGCAGAGGCAGTCTGAAGCTTCTCGATGCTTTGAACATCGAAGGGAATTTTTACAACGGATTTGGGAACGCGGCATTTTTTGACGCAAACGGCCAGGCGGTCACGATCTCGGGAAGCGCGTGGATCTCGAACGGCATCTATTACGGCCGCGCCGGAACCCAAAACTTTATGACCGATCTTTATATCGAGGGGGGGACTTTTACCGGCGCTACGGGAGCTGTCAACATCGGTCGAGACTTTCGGTTAAACTCAGGCGCGATCAATCTGGGCGCCCAGACCGTTAATGTGGCCGGGACAGCGCGGTTCTCGGGGGGGACCGCCAAAACGACATCCGGAGCGAAGATCAACATCACGGGAGACACTTATTATTCCGGAAGCACGATCAATATGACTGGCGCCACCCTCGATATTGATGGTAATTTCTACTGGAGTGCCGGCAATGTCAGTTTTTCCTCCTTGCTCCGGCTGGCGGGGAATTGGACACGGACAGGCGGGACGGTGGTAGGTGTTCGCGCCAATACCGTTGAGTTTAACGGAACAAAGAATCAAACTTTTTCTGATTCTGACCCGGGGGAAGTCGGATTTTATAATCTGACATATTCGGGGAACCAAACTTTGCATATTTTATCTCCTCTTTGCGTGGCGTATGCGGTGACCATCGGCCATGGCACTGTTGACTTGCACAGGAATGATGTCTATATCCTGCCGACTACAACCATGAACAATTTTTATGCGGACAACAGGAATATTATCAATCGCGGTTTGCTTTACCTGGTTTTGGGCGGATATCAGTATCCTGTATCGTGGGATTCCTTGTAGGCGGCATTATCAACCGGCAACCGAGTGGCGCCCAATAGGGGAGAAGAGTAAGATTTTGGGGATATATCAGTAAACCTCTTCTGAATCGGGCGATACAATATTGTTTATTAAGCGTTTCCTGCGTAAAACTCTGGATCCGATGTGAAAATTGGCGTACTTACCTTGCCTCTGAATGACAATTATGGTGGACTTTTGCAAGCTTTTGCGTTGCGGACGGTTTTGCGATCGATGGGCCACGATTCAATAGTCATTGACCGGCGCCGAAAGCGTTTATCCAACATCAGAAAGTTTGCCTCCATAGCCAAAAGCAGGATATTAGGACGAAGCATTTACCCCAAGTTGCTTTTAAGTGAATATCAATCTGACGTTATTTTGAAAGAGATAAAGAGTTTTCAGAAGAGATATATTTCCCATTTCACGGAATCAATTACGACCGATGGTGGGATGTCGTGTCTCAACAAGATGGGTTTTGATGCCTTTGTGGTGGGGAGTGATCAGTGTTGGCGGCCTCGTTATTTGCCAAATGTTCGGAATTATTTTTTAGACTTCGCGGAAAATCAAAGAAATATACGACGGATCGCGTATGCCGCGTCATTTGGTGTGTCTCACTGGGAACTAAATGAACCGGACACCAGGGCGTGCAGAAAGCTAGCGCGAAAATTCGATGGGATCAGCGTAAGAGAAGACACTGGCGTCGCATTGGTTAAGAAATATTTGGGGCGGGATGACGCGGTTCATGTGGTTGATCCGACGATGTTGATTTCGGCAGAACAATACATGGAAATTTTCGCGAACGAGGATGCTCCCAGGGTATCAGGTGATTTGAAAGTGTACATCTTGGATAAAAATCAAGAGAAAGATTTGATGGCGCAACAGATAGCGGCAAGATTCGGCTGGAATCTTTTTGAGATGCAACCCCACAAACGACTGGGCTCGGAAAAAGTAACGGATGATAATGTGGGAGATTTTTCGTACCCCAACCCTGTCCAATGGGTGAGAGGGTTCCGGGACGTCAAGTTTGTTGTCACAGATTCATTCCATGGTGTCGTTTTTTCGATTCTTTTTAATGTGCCATTTATAGCGATTGGCAACGTAAATCGCGGATTGGCGAGGTTTGAATCTTTGCTCAGTAAACTGGGATTGAGTAACCGATTTGTCACGGATCTGTCTCCAGACAAAATTAACGACGCGATCAGTCAGGAAATCCATTGGCACAGGGTGAATGCTATCGTGGAGAACGAAAGAAGCAAATCAATGGATTTCCTGAAAAAGCATTTGCAATAAATTGTTTTTCCGTAGCCATTTCGCCTCGCGATAGGGTCCGAAACGTTAGTAGGAGGGGGATGAGGAATCGGCCAGTATTCATTGCCTCGTCTGGAGGGGCTGTGTTATATTAGCGCAACTTGAGGCGGGCGATCATGAATGATTTCGCAAGAACTCTTATTTTTTTCGGGTTGATTTTGATTGGCATGGGGATTCTGGCGGCTTTTTTTTCGAAGATCCCGATGCTCGGAAAGCTTCCGGGGGATATTTTTATTCGTCGCGGAAGTTTCACTTTTTATTTTCCGATCACGACCTGCGTTTTGCTCAGCCTCATCCTGACCCTTGTCCTGACTATTTTCGGAAAGAGATAAAATGTTTCAGCTTATTTTTTCATTCTGGCGGCCGATTGTTGAAATCCTCGTGATCTGGGCGATGGTGTACTCCATCATTCGTTTTTTTCAGGGAACGCGCGCGATGCAGGTGCTCCTTGGGCTGTTGATTTTGGTCATCCTTTTTCTTGTCGCGAAATTTTTCGAGCTTAATAGCATTATCTGGGTCATGTCCAAACTGTTCGCGGTCGGGGTAGTGGCCTTTCTGATTATTTTTCAACCCGAAATGAGACGCGCGCTCGCCAGAATTGGAACGACCATGTCGGGCGCTTTTCTTCAAAAAAACGGTCTCATGGAAGAGATTTTGAGAGCGGTGGATTACATGTCCCGCCAGCGTATCGGGGCGCTGATTGCCATAGAGCGGGAAGTGGGGCTTAAAAACTACATTGAAAGCGGGATGATGATCGACGCCAAGGTTAGCGCGGAGCTTCTCTGGAGTATTTTTGATCCGCATACCCCGACCCATGACGGAGGCGTGATTGTCGTTGGCGACCGGATCGCTTCCTGTGGATCGCTTTTCCCGTTGACCCAGACGCTGGAGCTACCGTCATCGATGGGAACCCGTCACCGTGCGGCGATCGGCCTGACGGAAGAAAACGACGCGGTTTGTATCGTTGTCTCCGAGGAAACGGGTAACATTTCGGTCGCCGTGTCCGGCAATCTGACCAGGGCCCTGGATGCCGAGAACCTTAAACGGATCCTTGAGGGACTTTTTTATCCTGCCGAGAACAAGAATTTTCTCAAGGAGTTTATCGAAAAGAACAGGAAAATATTCCGCTTCCAGCGTCAGGAGCCCCTATGATCCCGGAATGGCTGCGTCTGAATTGGGGGCTGAAGATTATCTCATTGGTTCTGGCGGTCGGGCTCTGGTATTACGCCCTGGGAGAGGAAAATATTGAAGTGACGCGGGTGATTCCCTTGAAGGTCACGATCGAAAATCCGCAGTTGACCGTCGCGAAGCTCTCGACCCATGTGATTCAGGTGACGCTTTCGGCGCCGCGATCCCTGATCGTCGATCTTGCCGGCCAGGAGATTAGCGCCCTTCACAAAATCGGTTCCGAGATTAAATCGGCCGGTGAGTATTCGTTCCGGATCGAACATTCTGAAATTCTTCTGCCCAGTTTTCAGGCGCGCGTCCTTATGATTGAGCCCGAGGTCGTGACGATCACGATTGATGAAGTGATCATGCAAAAACTTGAAATTCAGCCGGATTTTTCCGGTGACCCTGCGATTGGATACAAGCTTTTGAAGGATGAAGTGCGGATGGACCCCAATGCCATCCTTGCCCAGGGGCCCAAGAGTGTTCTTGAAACGATGAAATCCGTGAAGACAGAACCGATCGATCTGGTCGGAAGAATCCGTTCCTTTCATCGGACCATGGAAGTCCAGCTCCCCGAGGGCGTCAAGCCCATGAGCGAATCGCTGGTGGATGTCTATATCCCTATCCGCGAAGAATTTGACGAAAAAGAATTCCGGGACGTTCCCGTCCGGTTCCTTCGTGTTCCGGAATCGAGCGGTGTGATCACAATCGANNCGAGCCGGAACGGGTCAGCTTTTTTCTGAAGGGTTCAAAACGTTATCTTGAAGGGCTCAACTCCGGAGACATCCTCGCCTTCGTGGATTTGGGAGATATGAAGAAGGGGGATTATGATTTGCCGCTCCAGATTGTGCTTCCGGAAAACGTAAGTCTTAAAGATAAAGAACCGATCATGATCAAAGCCACGATTTCTTCTGCCAAAAACTGACCTCTCATGACCTCCCGGAAGATCTCCAGAACACTGGGTGTCAATATTGATCATGTCGCGACGCTTCGTCAGGCGCGACGGGGTTTTGAACCCTCTGTGCCTGAAGCGGCGCTGGAGGCGCAACGGGGGGGCGCGGACAGCATTACAGCCCATTTACGGGAAGATCGCCGGCATATTCAGGACAAGGATATCCTGGAGTTGAAGCGGCAAATTCGTGTGCCGCTCAATCTCGAAATGTCGATTGCCCCGGAAATATTACAGGTCGCGCTCAAAGTCAGGCCGGGAAAAGCATGTCTTGTTCCCGAAAAACGTCAGGAAATTACGACGGAAGGCGGGCTTGATCTTTTCAGAAAACAGGGACAGCTTCGCCGGACGGTCAGGGCGCTTCTTCGTGAGAACATTGAAGTCAGCCTTTTTATCGATCCGGATGAGAGGCAAGTCCGGGAGGCCGTCAACCTCGGGGCCTCAGCCATTGAAATCCACACAGGCGCTTATGCGAATGCGACAGGGAAGGCCCAAGACC
>DCTJ01000059.1 GCA_002329545.1 Candidatus Omnitrophica bacterium UBA1443 | reverse complement strand
AATTGATATCAGGATAGGCTCTAAATATAGCGATTTATAGCATTACGATGTAAGAAATCATCTTGCCTCCCGTTGCCTCATGTTGAAACCTTACCGTGGGGGAGGGGCTACCCAGTTTGACAAGTGGAAAAACGCCGTGTACCTTTCCTTAAAGTGTTTCAAACCCAATAGATAGGAGCGAAACGGATCGGCGGCGGACTACGGGGAGTTCTTCATGGGGCACTTCATCTCTCACCGTCCCTGGTTCCCAGTCAAATGACACCAAAAATTTCAGGATTTTTTCCCAATGTACGGGTAACGGCCCTGGCGACCGTGGTCTTTTTTCTCGTCACCACGACGGGATGGGCGGCTCCGGCCATTCGACTTTCGGCTGATCCCCGGGCGGAATTTCCCGCTCAAAGTTTGGCGGATCTTATCGAGATTCCGTCCTCCCTCGGTCAAGTCACCACAAGGTATGTTCCCCGAAATGTCCCCGCGTCTGACCGGCCTGAATCATCGCCTGTCACCGTGATCCACATCCAGGACCCGCACGGACAGTACGAGGCCCAGAAGAATATCCGGGCGATTCTTGAGCATCTGGAGAATACCTATCAGGTTCAGACGCTTTTTCTGGAAGGGGGAAGCGGTAGGTTGGAGGACGCCAATCTGAAGGTTTTCAAGGACCCGGGCCTGAACCGGGAGATGGTCGATATCCTTGCCCGCGAAGGTTTTGCCGGCGGCCCGGAAATGTTTCTTGCGGAACGGGAAAATGGAAAAACCGCCCGGACATTTTCAGCCTACGGCGTCGAGGACGCGACCCTTTATTTAAAAAATCTTGAAACGTTCCGCCACGTCGCGAACCATGGCGGCCCGACGGAAAAGTTTTTCGGGCGGATCCGCGTTCGGATCAAAAGCCTTGCCTCCCGGAAATTCAATCCGGAGCTTAAGAGATACTTTCAGACGTGGGTGTTTTGCGAGGAACGACCCCAGGAATGGCTGAATCGCTGGGAGATTCTGAAGGATTATGCCGTTCGGCATCTTGCGCTTGATCTCGAAGATCCTTATCAGCAGATGGATTGGCCCCAGGCGGTCCGTTTTACAAAACTTTTCGGTTTGAGCGGGAGTCTGAAACAACAAAAAAACGCGGATGCCCTACCGGTGGAATGGAGCGCTCTCAAAACATGGCTGGAGTCGAAAGGGCTCAGGGATCTCGCGGCCCAGACTAAATCCTGTCTGGAGGGAAAGAAGCCACAGCTGGAATTCCGGTCGGTGCGGGAATTTTTTGAGCGTTTTTATGCCGAAGCCTCCTCGCGGGGATTTGATTTCAAGACTTATCCGAATCTCAAGATGAAAATGGGGGAGCGGATCCTGACCGACGAGATCCACGCCCCTGATCTGATCGCGGAAGTGGAACGGATCCACGAACGCATTTTGAAAAAACTTGCGGCGACTGATCTGGAGCGGGACCTGATCCGCCTGTCCCGGGAGGCCCGACTCTCCGAAAAACTCCTGGGACTTCAGCTTGTCCGGGCCGATTTCAGGGAAATTCAGACGGCGGCATCCTCCATCGCTCCGGGCGTGATCGCCAGTCGGCTGGATCAATTGGAGAACCGCTCGCGGGATCCGAAGCTTCCGGACCTAGACGCTGTGTACGAAGAAGCGCTCCGGTTTTATGAAGATGTCGCGAAACGTGATGAAGCGATGCTTGAAAATATGACGGAGACGATTCGGCAACGGAAGATTTCCCGCGCGGTTCTGGTGACCGGAGGCTTTCACGCGGAAGGGATCGAGAAAGGTCTGAAGGAAAAAGGGATCTCTTTCGTGACGGTAGCTCCGAAGATGTCCGAAATCCGGGATTCCAAAACATATCTCGACGCCCTGAAGGGGACCGTTGATTATTTGACCCTGCGTTCCTACCTGAGACCGGTGACCCCAGTGACACCTGCGGGCATCAAAGAACTATTTGGGAATTGTGCCGCGGGGTTTCATCTTGCCTCCGCAACCGTTCTATACGGAAAACCTAAAGAAGTCCGTGATGGAGCTCGCCGTTCGCTTGCCCGTATGGAATTGCGCTACGTTCCTTTGGCGCGTGACGGGGACGAAGCTTTTTTCTACGGCTCCAGGCCCGTAAGCGCGGGAGAAGGCGGCATCCCTGGATTAAAGGACGGACGTCTCGCTCTGTTCCCGGCTTCTCAAGTTCGTTCGGAAGCAAGAAATGTTCCCGTGGACCTTTTTGAAAAGGATCGTCGGGTGACCGATCCCAGGATGAGCAAGAAGGTCTGGGATGCCGTGGGATACAAACTTGGAGCGAAGTCCATTACCGGATTGGAGATACGCGCCCAGCAAAACGAAATACCGGACGAACCTTTGCAGTGGGACGATGAGGCCGGACGCATTACATTTTTTTCCCGGAAGAAAATTTTAAACGCGATCCCCGATTTTAAAAAAGCTTTAACGCCTTTTTTTCTGGAATCGATCGCGGACGTCGCGAAAAAGCGATCCGGAGGATTTCGTGCTTTTGTCCGGGCGGGTGTGGCGGCGGGCCTCTTGGGCGTCCTGGGGNNTAAAACAGTTTACGGGATTATTATCAGGAGAGTCTGAAGCGGGCCTATGTCGTCGAGCCGATGCGGGTGATCGGCGCGAAACGGTTTGACGTAAATTTTAAAGGTTGGGAAACGGTCCTCATTGGTACGGCTCACGGCGCTCCCCGGGCGGCAGAGCTTTTACTGGATCCTTCGCTGACACGGTCTCTTTTTAAAAATCCGGAAGAATGGGTCATTTTTTTTGAGGGACATAAAATTATGTCGGCCGTGCCCGAAATTCCACTGGTTGACGTGTTGATGGTCTATAAGTTGCGGGACCTCACGGGGGGGACCATACCGATCATTGATCCTCTGCCAACCCAGGGGGATTCGGAGGTGATGCGACGTACCGCCGAGTCACTGGGGATTTCTCTGGAGGAAATTTCCGCGGTTATTTTGTTTCAGGATTTGTTTTTTCAATTGAGTCAGATTGTAAGCCGGGGAGGTCCCGCGGAGGCGGCCATTTCCAATGTAATCAAGAGCCGGACATTGACGATGGGGTTATCGGAAGAATCGGTTCGCCGGATACTCCTTCGGTATGCCAAAAAAATAGAAGAGTCCGAAGAAGCGATGAATGCGTTTGTTCGTACCGGGAATCAGGTCAGTCGGACGGTCGCGTTGCTTCGGAACGAAATTGGCAAAGACAGGCTGGCAATAGAACTGGCAAAGTATCCCGGAAAGAAAAAACTTCTCGCAGTCGTAGGTGTACAGCATGTTGCTATGTTTGATGTTCCTGCTGTTCATGTGCCACCCGGTTTCCGGGCCGAAAGCTATGAGCCGATGAGCGTTAGACAGATGCAATGGGTACTTCAACATCTTGGCTCCCTGGGTTTTCAACATCGGAGGTCGTCTCCGGCTGAAAGAGGAATCATGTCGCCTTTGGACAGCCTGGAAAAGGAACTGTTGCGGGATGACCGCTTGCGCGAAAAATGGGAACGTGCTCGTCAGAGCGTGATTGAAGAATTGAATCAACAAGAGGGCGCGACTCGCCCGGAAATACGGATGCCCAATTCTAAAACAAAAGGGAGTGTGGAGGCGAATGATCGCCCGGAAACACGCGCTCCGGAACCGGCGATCCCGGGGGCGGATGAAGGCGCTCGTTCCGAAGTCCGGACGTCGGAAGTGAATCGATTGAGGATTCTTTTTGAATCCGCGGAAAAGTTGGCCGACGAGGATATTGATCAATATGTCGCGGAAACGGAAGAATTGTTGGAGGAACTTTCCGACGACTTGTTTATGCAATTGATAAAGGCTCGGAGCCAGGGGCTACTGAAAGCTATTTCAATCCGCCTGGAGGCCACCAATCTGTCTGCGTTATATCTCAAAAAAATATGGCTTTGGAGCGTGATTGCCCAAGCGGACGCCGAAAAGATCAATGTTCCGGACATTGTTAAGCGAGCGGATTCTTTAATGGAACAAATCAGACAGAGATTGTATGTAATGGAAATGTCCCGGTCTGAGTTAAGGCGCGATGATGAGACGGATGTGACTTTGTCCGGTACGCAGATCGGGTACTTTGAAGCTCCTGTAAAAGAGGTTGCTGCCCAGGGCAGGGACTTGATAAAGAAAATGAATACCCATGCGCCCGTCTTTAAACTCAAGTATGACAAGTCCCGGGACCGGTTTGAAGTTGTGGTGAACCAGAGGAGAATGAATTTGAGCGGGGTCGCGTACGAATATGACGGATACTATAACCCATTTTACGATGTAACATTCGCCGCGGACGGAAAACAGGAGAATGGCCTTTTGGAAGAAGTTCGCCGCGCTATTGATCGGGCGCTCAATGAAGGGCAACGTGAACCGGACGCTTCGGACCTGGAAGCATGGAGCCCGACTATTGCTCCGGAAGAAATCGATTTTTCCGAGAAACCGGCTCCGGGCCTGTCACCCGAGGAAATGAGGAATTATAAAGCCAGACTTAATCACGATGAAAAACGCCGGATCAATTTCCTGATTAATGACGATTATTCCCGGGCGCTGGCAAACCTGGGAAAATTGCCGGGACAAACAAAAATGTTATCCATGGAGTGGCTGCTGGGAGATGAGGCTCTTTCGGATTTTGTCCAGCACGCGAAGCATCTCATGTACGAGGGGGAAAGTTATTTTTTGAGCCAGGTGTCGCTCAGCGAATACATTCGGGGATATTTCAGGGATATCCTCGCCTTCCATGAATCTCCGACGCCGGAACTTCGCAAAAAACTGATTGAGCGTTGCAAACGCTTCGCCCTTTCAGAATTAATCAAAGAACATCCTCGCCGGAAATTGGCGCTTCTTCACGGCGAATCGGCGAGTTCCTGGCGGGTGGTTGTTGAGGGACAGGATGGGGACGCGGAAGAAGATTCGGTCGTGATAGAACCGGTTGTTTATCAATTGAAACAGGAAATGGTCGTTTGGGATGCCGCGAATCGCCGTGAAAAGGTTTTGCCGGGAGAGAAAATCGTGTTTGCCCGGTGGAAGGGGCAACGTTTCCTTTTTTACACATCAATAACCCACGGGATTCAAAACGGCCCCATCCGGGCCTGGAGAATGGGAAATAGCTATGTGTCGTATTCCGGGTGGATCGTCAAAGAGACCCCGGAAAATCTCGCGGAATTACCGGTCGCTTTATCGAAAGCTCTCGATGATGTTTTGGCGGCAAATCCCGGAATTGCGCGGGCCGATGAATCCGCTTTTATCAAACGGGCGGAAGAGTTGGGTTTTTCCGATTTTTGGGACTATCCGTTACTGGAAGAAATCCAGGAGCTTAGATATCCCGCGGATATCCACGCGTTTGTCACAAAGCTCACCGCTTTTACGGGCCGTAATTTTCAAATTCGTGAGGCTCTCGAAAAAGTTCGGGAGAAGTGGCGAATCCCCAGCCATGAGATTTCATGCGCCCGGGAAGAAAAAAGCGGATATATTCCCTACACCTGGCTTGGAGGGATTAAAGTTGGCCAGGAGACAGAGTTGAGAATTGTGCGAGACAGCCAATGGGTTTACAGCATTCAGCAGAAGCGGAGGGGCAAATGGCAGTATATTCCCGGGGCGGAGTTTTCTTTAAAAGGAAATGATGCCGCGGAACAGGTCGTGATGGTGGGCCGTAGCCGTCGGGAGCACATTCCCAGTGTCCGGATGGTTAATCCCCTGGGAAATGACCTGACGGTGTCCCGCGCGCACGTCCTGATTCAGGCCCGCGTGGGAGCTAACGGGGATGCCCTGTTCCAGTTTCAGCGATTTTCAGAAAGGGGGAGTGTTTTCGCCTCGATGTTTGACTCGGAAATCGAAAGGTATAACCGATGGGTTCTTTTGGAAGAATGGAAGAAGTTTAGCGGCCGTCACGGTTTTTTTTCAGGCGCCCGGACCATTGCCTGCCTTATGGACCGATTGGGTATTATTCGGGGAAATGCCTGGGTGGTTGACACGGTTATTCCGAAGGACTGGGAAACTCTGGTTTTTCGTCCGGGATGGAAGGTTGTGTACTTCAAGTTTCAAAATCTCAAAGTCGGCCGGTGGAGGCTCCCGGTATTTCAATGGGGAACTCAAAAGTTCTTTGAACCATTGCGGGTGCTTGGGACGAATCAAGGCCAGGAGGAATTTCCAGATCCTCGCGGTTGGGCAGTACTTGAAGCTTCCGTGGCGAAAATCAACGAGACCCTGAGTCGCTCGGAAAGCCGGGTTCAGGACATTCTTTCGGAGAGCGGCATTCCAAACCTTCCGGGGTTGTCATCGGTCAAGGAGATGCCTCAGATGCCCGCGACAGATTCTGATCTTGTCAGTGAAACGACTTTGTCCATTCATGAGCCCAGGACGCAACCGCGTTTCCTTGAAGCTGGCAGGGTAAATCCGCAAAGCGCCTTCAATACCGTGTCCTTGCCGCCAGAGATTGACGGGCAGCTTAAAAAATCGGGTTCGCTTTTGCCACTCATTGAAGTTGCTTTCGTAGCCGGGGGGACGGTGAATCCGACCTATTACTCTGGCCGTAAGATCTGCGAATTTTTGCTCGGATTGATAGCGCCTGAAACAGTTTCGCTTGAGAGGACATTGGCGCCGGAAAAAATCCAAAAACTCCAATCGCGGAATCGAGATGCGTTTTCAGCGGCGAAAAATCCCGGCGAGCCTGTCGCGTCAGGGGGGACGATTTTTATGGACGAAACGGGGTTACTCGATTTTGCGAGCTACGATCCCCAGGGCTTTTTTGAATTTCTGAACGTTCTTTCGGCCTCGATGACGGAAGGGGATCCTGGCAAGCCGCTTGTGACCGGGGGAGACCAAAAATTATTCAAGGATCTTGAAATGATTTTGAAAAATAAAAACGCCGGTTTAACGGTACTCCAGCAAGGAGAAGTTCGGGGCCTGATGGCGCGGGTGTTGGAAGTGGTTCCGGCGGGGGATGACCCGGGAGAGGTGATACGCCAGAGGGCAAACCGGACGGGATGGGTCGCCCTTTTGTCGAATGAAAACCTGCTTGCCGGATTGCCGGAAGGCGCGAACTTCGCGTTTAAAAATGGTCTGGATAAGGAAAACGCCCGATTGATCATGCGTAGTCTCTTGAGCCGGATGCGAGTCCTCGCGTCATTATTGCACAAGGCGCCTCCGGAATCCCGGGCGGCTTTGCTTGAGCAGTTTGAACAGCGTCAGCTGGGTGGGACCCGAAAATCGGCGGGAGGGTATGTTTTTGACGATATTCTCGCGCTTGCCGAAAGTTTGATGACGAGCGTGCAGGCGGTCGCTCGTTCCGCGTAAAAAAACCAGTATCTAAAGTCTGTTCATTTCTCTCCTCTGATACCTCTATTTTTCTAAATCATTTGTTTAAAACGGGTTATGAAAAATAAGAGTTAAAATAAAGCCCAATAAATACTTTATTATTAAATTTTATTAGTTATTGACATCCTTGCATTCATCAGCTACTTTTTAGATGGAAGATAGCAAAATATGTAACAAGATTATCATCAATGAACTGTTTAGTGGGTTATTTAGTCCGGAACGGGATTTAAGTCGCTTGATTGGTAGTGTGTCCGGGGAGTGGAGTTCTGATAGCTTGAAAT
>DCTJ01000081.1 GCA_002329545.1 Candidatus Omnitrophica bacterium UBA1443 | reverse complement strand
ATTTCCCCGCGCCGTTGGGCCC
Source organism: Candidatus Omnitrophica bacterium UBA1443 (assembly GCA_002329545.1). GTDB lineage: Bacteria > Omnitrophota > Omnitrophia > Omnitrophales > Aquincolibacteriaceae > UBA1443. Next base: position 2,907 of record DCTJ01000081.1, on the reverse strand, counting down.
GAGCAATCCAAGAATTTCACCGGGCCTTGCCTGAAAGGAAACATGATCCAGCGCCAAGACATGTCCATACCGCATGGTAAGCTGATCGACATCAATCATTGATTTCAAATCCCAGTTTGGTTTTTCCGAAAACTCAATTATCTCCTGCGACCAAAAATACGCAGAAGAAAAAGGAACATGTTAATAAAATCCAGATAAAGTGTCAGGGCGCCAAGGATAGCGATCTGCCCCGGAACAGCCTGGGCATTTTGGTGAATCCTCCTGAGCTTCTGCGTGTCATAGGCCGTGAGTCCGATGAACACCGCCACTCCCGCGTAGGAGAGTATCCAGTAAAAGGCCGGGGCTTGAAAAAACATATTCACAATGCTTGCGATGATCAGACCCCAAAGTGCCATCCCGCAGAAGCTTCCGATGGAGGTCAAATCCTGCTTTGTAAACCATCCGTAAACGCTGACCCCTGCAAAGGTTCCGGCCGCAATAAAAAATGTCATCGAAATAGACGCCGCAGTATAAACCAGNNCCAGGAAAATTCCCGAAAGACTGATCCCGTTTAAGGCAGAAAAAGCAAGAAACAGGATCGACGCAGTCTGCATCGAAAGACGTTGAATGTTCGCGGAAATCCAGAATACCAGGATAAGTTCCGCGATAAAGAAAAGCCACATCCCGCCCTTGAGGATAAACTGGAGAAACCCGGGACTGAGGAGAGTGGCAAAAGCCGCGAAGCCGGTCAGGCCAAGACCCAGGGTCATCCAGAAATAGACCCGTTGCATAAAAATTGAAAAAGTGGTCGTGCCTGAATAAGTGCCGGGAAACTGGTTTGGACTCATGGGAACACCTCCTGTTAGTAACGATGTGCGTCTATTTTATCTTAAAGCTCAACCCTTCTCAAGACTCACCGGCCGGCGGCAACAAATCGGCGGCATTTACCACGGCCTGTTCCGGAGCCAACGATGCCAGGAACGCCTTGATCTTTCTGGCGGGTTTCGCAAGAATGGCTCGCTCACCCTGCTCGATAATCGGACGTTGGAGCAGATCCGGATAAATCGCAATCAAATCCAGTAACTGTTCATCCGTCAACGTCTTTTCTCCAAGTCTAAGATCCTGGTAGACCTGTTCTTTGTCCCGGATCAAACCGGAAACCGGCATCCCCATCTTCCCGGCAAGTTCCCGCAATTTTGCTTTCGGAACCGGAGTGACATAATAATCGACCGAATCCGGATCAACTCCGGAATCCTTCAGGATCTGATAGACTTCCTTACAAGTACTACAACTGGGTTTTTGATAGATAATCATCTTCTCCATTTTAATCTCCCGTTTTACAGGCCAAACCGTTGTTCTTTTAAAAACACAAAAATTTCGAGTTTGATTTTAAAGCTTTGGGAACCCGTCGCCTGTTTTGGATGGTTGGGCTTAAGGATTTTTTAAAATAAAAACCGATCCATCTTCGATTTCCCCATAACTCGGCGCAAAGCAGGCGAAAAAGTTTAAACCTTCAAAAAATACAGCCCGACATAAACTTTGGGATCTACGAGCCGTCCGTTTTTTGCCATAGTCTCAAGCCAGATTTCGGCCTCCGCAAGGGGAACTTCGTGCACCTTTATCGCCTCAGTCGAATCGCCTCCCCCTTGACCTTTTTTTACGAGATCGAGCGCAGCATAAAAAGTAATAATTTCGGAACTCAGCCCGCTAGAAACGGGACCTTCCGTGATCCACGTAAGTTTTTTGGCTTCATACCCGGTTTCCTCCAGAAGTTCCCGCTGAGCCGCCGTCTCGATATTTTCAGACGCATGAGACGCGTGATCCCCCACGAGCCCTGCCGGCCATTCAATCACCTGCGCCTGAAGGGGCCTTCGAAACTGTTCGACAAAAACAACTTTTTTGTCTTTCGTCATGGGAACGATAACCACAATCCCGCTACAGTTAACTCTTTTAACGTACTCCCAGTTATCCTCACGGATAAGCTGAAGATATTTGCCCTGACAAAGAATGTCCATATTTCACCTCATGCCCCGATGGCACCGTCTTCGCTGTCCCGGGGATCGTTTTCAGCTACCATTTTACCAGAATCTTCCTCAAAACAAACCATTTGCCCATTTCCCAAAAAATTTTCTTTTTTTATCTTATGCCCAAAAAGTTCAAGCTGAACTCTCCACAGCTCATTCTCATACAAATCCCTCTCCATCGTCAAAACTCCGTCCCGGTCAAAAACCCTTGGGACCTCCAATACACTGCCACAGGGGACGCCAAAATCCACCCGCTGGACCAAGGCATTCAAAGCGGCCCCCACAGATTCTTTACCATTGATCGCGTTCAAAATCAGCGTCGGTTTTCCCTGTTTAAAAGCAATCACAGGCATGAAAAAATTTTTAGGTCGCTGCTCCGGCCCCGGTGCATTGGGAAAATTCGGATTTTTTAACTCCTCGGGATCCATGGAAAAGTCCATAAGAAGATCGTTCAAAAAAATCCCGGTCCCAGGGGCCATCTGCCCACTGCCAAACGCATCCCCCAAACTTGCAGAATAATTCGCGATATTACCGTGCCGATCAATGATAAGCACAGAAACGCTCACCGGCTTTTTCCCCTCAGGGAGAGAAAGATATTTTGAAACCCCATAACGCCCGGGCTTATCAGCCGGAATGCTCGCCGCCTTTTTCGCGGCCCATTCTTTTGAAAGGATTGAGGCGACGGGAAGATCGAAAAGATCAGGGTCCCCAATCCATTGCTGGAGAGGATGCACCTGTTTCATAGTTTCCCCGATGTAGTGAACCGTCTCGGGTCTCGCCGCATATTTCGACAGGTCGATTTCCTCAAGAATATGACAGGCGGCCAGAAACATAACCCCGCCCGCTGAAGGCGGGCTCGCCGTAAAAATATCATATCCCTTGTACGTTGAATAAAGAGCGTCGG
>DCTJ01000067.1:35558-37217 GCA_002329545.1 Candidatus Omnitrophica bacterium UBA1443 | reverse complement strand
GATCCCGGTTTGTATCCATAAACGCCCCCTTTCAGGTTTGCTTACAAATTCGGCCTTTTTTTCACTGCCTTAAGTGGGATACACCCGGCTTTATATCTATTGCAATAAAGGTCTCGCCCCTTACAGGAAACAACGTACGAATGAAAATAATCAAATCTTAAAGAGGTAAAAGGAATCGACCTCCGCAGATAATTCACGGTATCTGGAACAAAGATACGGGATCAATCTGTCATTNNAATCAGATGATGGCTTATCGAGGATCAGCACATAGGAAGCCCCCTTCCCCCGAAGATACTCTACATACGTAATATCGTCTTGCGCAGCTGTTTCATACGAACGGATCGCATCTTTCGATCGTTCATCATACGGCCGTTTGCGATAGTAAGTCGCCACACTACGCGAGGTTTGAGGTTGCAAACCGTACATCTTCCGATCCAGATAATAACTTGCGGCAGACGCCCCTTGGCCGCCCACGATGAAAATGTCGTCTGGGTTAGACACCGCGCGTGCCTGGGCGGTCGGCACTAAGATGTTTTTTTCCTCCGGAGGATAGAAAAAGAGCGGAGGAATTGAAAGGCGCAGTACGCACAACGCATACAAAAGCAGGATCGGTCCTCGAAATTTCCGGAACCACTGCTGATCCATTACGTCGTCAAGGCCCTTTGCCACCACAAAAACAAAAAACGGGAAAAACCCGTAGAAATAGAACCCTTGTTCCAAGATCTTTTGTGGCATCGCAAACGCGAGGAACAGACACGTCATGGCCAGAAGCGAATACAAAACAGAAAACCTTCTCTCCCCAGCGATCCGGCGGATCCCCACGACAAAGAACGGCCAAACAACCGGAGTCATCATAAAAAATAAAATGATCCGCGCAAGATACTTCCCATACTCCATCGAGAACACATCGCCGAATCGTGTCAGCCCTGGCGCCCCCATTTGGAAGAAGAGGCTTGTGTGAACGCGCAACATTTCCGGCCCCTTGCCGAAGCAATACGTAAATCCATACCATAAGAGCGGCAGCAGTCCCGAGAGGGCGCAAAAAAGGAACGCGNNCTTAAACGCCCAGTATAAGAACGCCGGAAAAAGAAAAACGAAGTGAACACGGTTGAGAGCGGACACGGAAAAACAAAGGCCGGCGAGAACGATCTTCAAGGGGCCGGCTCCATCCTTCGCCATTCGCTCAATCAGGTAAAAGCTGGAGAGAAGAAAGAACAGCGCTATCGATTCCGACATAAACATCTGGCCGTAGACAATGGAAAAGGGTGCTGTAAGATAAAGCCACGCGGCGAAAAAACCAGTGCGCTTTCCCCACCATTGGGTCGCGATGCCTCCCATCAGGAGCAAACTCAAGAGATTAAAAACGATCGCCTGAAAGCGCCCCCAGAATTCAAACCCACCACCGATCCATCGAACTCCCAAAGCGGCCAATAGGGACGGCAATGGATATTGGTTAAGGTGAAGACTGCGCGTGGGAAGAACGATCAGCAAATCCGTTTTGGGTAGCAAGGGTTCGGAAAAATCCTCGCGGATCATGTTCCGGCCGATCTCAGCCATCACCCCCTGATAACTGGCGAAATGTCCCCGAAACGGCCTCTGGATCAAAAAAAACTGAAGTCCCAAAACCAGAAAAAGCGTGATCCCCCAAAAAACAACATA
>DCTJ01000067.1:26173-35524 GCA_002329545.1 Candidatus Omnitrophica bacterium UBA1443 | reverse complement strand
ACTTTTTGGAGATCTTGGAATCTCCGTTGATCCGATCAGTGAACACGATAGGAACCTCCGCGAAGGTCGCCCCGTGCATGATCGCGTGGAACTTCAACTCCACTAAAAAGGCATACCCTTCGGTCTGTATCGGATGTTCCAGGATACGCCGCAGAAGCTCCGTATGGAAACAGTGAAAACCGCTGGTGAGATCGTTGAACGGAAGCCCGGTCAACGTAGTGGCATACCAATTCGCGAAGCGACTGAGGATGCGCCTCCGGAGCGGCCAATTTTCAAGACGCCCCCCTTTTGCATAACGGGAGCCTATCACAAGGTCATGGTCGGGAGCCACAGCAAGCAATTGCCGCAAATAGCGAGGGTGATGGGAAAAATCCGCATCCATCGTGATCAAATAGTCATAGGGCTTTGTCAAGGCCCAACGCATCCCGTCCAAATAGGCCCGTCCAAGGCCGAGCTTGGCGGGTTGCCGGAACAAGAACAGACCGCTATCCTCTTTTTGAAGATCCAAAACGGCTTCCGCCGTACCGTCGGGCGATGCGCTATCAATCACCAGAATATCAATCTCCATTCCTTGTGTCTCCGCCCTGATCAGCCGTACCATCTCGGCGATGTTCTTTTTCTCGTTATAAGTCGGAACGCAAACTAAAACCTTCATGGCTTTCTCCTCCCGGGAGTATTGTGACGAAAGAACGCGATCAAACGGTTTTGCCGATGGAACAGCCGACCTAACAACAGCACAAAACCGGCCATGATCTTCTCTTTAAGTGTGAAGTTGTACTTCGCCAGGTCTGTACTCGAAAAAAAATGATCACCTAAGGTGAACCCGTGCGGGCAGACCAACTTCTGAAGGCTATCGGTCGCATAATACCCAACATGCTCCAGCAAATAACATTTCTCCACGCCGGTCCGTATTCTACCCCCACTCACAGCAAAGAGCCAACAGGATAGATCTCTTAAAAAACTGTGGTCATTCGGGACAGCGATCAAAAGGATCCCTCCCGGCTCCAGCATGCGAGACAAGTTATTTATCATATCATGCGGATCCGGCAAATGCTCCATCACGTCCCACAACGCGATCACATTATACTGGCATGATGCCGCGGCGAGATCGTTCACCGTTCCCACGCGGAGGTCCAAAGCGAACTTTTTCTTCGCAAGCTTACGATTTTGGGGGCTCGTATCGATCCCGTCCACATCCCATCCCCTGGTACGCGCCACTGCAAGAAAAAAACCGTTCCCATAACCAATATCCAGCAATTTCCGTTCGGTCGGGGGCAACCGATTCTCCAAAATCTCAAGAGCTCGTGTAAAGTCCCGCTTGGTGCGACTCTCGTCATGCAGGTCACCATAATCGTAGTAATTTTCATGAAAAGCGTGAAGTTGTGTCAGGGACTCCCCGGAAGCATACACCGCCGACATGCCGTCCGGCGGCAAACAGGGATCTAAATAGCGAAAAGAGCATTCCGCACACTCGTAAACTCGCGTCTCCGGTATTGGAAATAAAAAACGACGCCCGACCGCGTGACAGATCGGACAACGGTTTAAGCTAAGAAGTTCTGCTGACATTTCTCCCCTTTACATCATTGCATAAAGCCGGTAAAAAACCCGCTCTTCGCGAATGTTTTCGGACTGCCCTTGATAGACCTCCCGAACCAGAGCTGCTCCAAGCAATCGCTGACTAACCGAATCCGTCTTGGCCTCCGGCCATTCCCGCGAAACACGATTCGACGCGAGAATATGTGTCACGCCATGNNGGGCGTCAAGCTTCGCCCTTCCCGATCAACCAAGACATCGGGCCGTCCCAAATGCCAGGCAAGAAAGCATTGCCGGAGTACCGGACGGTTAAAATAAAAAAGACGATTCTCTTCCTCAAAAAGAATTTTCACATCTTGAGGAAGATTTTTATCCACCCAATCCGCAACAGCTCCGGTCCGTTCAAGCGATCTTTGATACGTCTGGAGCGACCACTTGTTCATGTCCAGAAAATAGGCGTAACGATAATGAAAAACGCCGGCAGCAGCATAGTAAAAAAGCAACGCGAAGCCAAGTCCCATGACGATTCGGGGAACAACAAGGTTCTTGGAAAAATATTTCTGAAACACCCAATACATTCCGACCCCACCGCCAACCGCCATCACCGGAAGCACCGGCATCACATACCGATCAACTTGGGCAAGAAAAAAAAGTTGTATCGTAAACGCGAAAACGAACAAGGCGTACACCCGCGCACGAGGAACCACGATCAGAGACACCCATAAAAACACCGTAAGAATCGGGTAGAAGATTCCGATCCGCGTCGTAAAAGCACCGAAAGTATCCGGTCTTAAGAACATATTCCAATACAAGAGCAGAAAATCAAAAAAAGAGCGGCCAACCCCGAATTGAGGCGGCACCATCTGAAGCGGTGAGACCCCTTTGAAAAAATTCCCCAAATACGGGAAGACGGGATTACCCGTCACGATACCGTTGCGGATCAACCAATAACCCGCGAGCGCAAAAAAACCGGCGAAAAAGCATAAAAGGCCGAACAAGCGAGTCCGGATTTTTTTCTCCGTCAGTACCGCGTAGATCCATACCGGAAACAGTCCGACGACCGCGGCACACGCCAGATATTTAATGGAGACTGCACACCCTGCCAGGAACCCACTCAACATGCATATTTTGGGATCATTCTCCATGAGCCCTTCCCTGAAAAACACAAACATCAGTAATACATAAAAGGACAAACCGACATCAACGTACGTCGTGGAGATCATGTTGTAAAAGGCTGGCGTTACCAAAACGACCATACACAAGAACAGGGAAAAGGGCTTGTTACCCGTCTCCCGCAATAGTTCGCGGTACACGCAACAGACGAGGAGAACCCCAAAAACAAAATTGAATAATTTTGCTGAAAAAACGCCGCCCGTAGCGAGTCCGACCAGATAAAGGTTGTTCATGAACAACGGAAAATACGAATTGTAATCCAAAGGATCCGGAGCAATAGAACCGGCTTTGAGAAAAACTTTAGGAAGGTTAAGCTGATAACACAGCGCATCTCCCCCCAACTCGGGAGTCAAAGTTCCCAGCAGGAGAATAAAAATCAAAAACATAAAAGCGCCCAGAAGGATCCGAAAGAGAACATTTGACTCACCACTGAAGCCTTCAGCAACATCCCGGAGCCAGCGGAACCAATCCTTGACCCTTCTGATTCGTGCCAAAAAACACAAAATAAGCAAGCCCCAGAGAACCGGTATTGTCAGCAAATGAAATGCGCTTAGAAGAATGATGCTGTAGGAAAGCGTGGCAAAACCTAACGCGTAATAAAGGACACCTCGGGAAAAGAGACCTTTTGAAGGGATCCAACGGTCATAACAGCTCCCCATCAAGAACGCCGTCGGCAGGATCAGGGACCAGCTTAAGAATGTCCGGAATAGTTCGTGTAGCATAGACTGTATCAATCCATGAATCGGAACCGGAACAAGGTCACCATCGCGGCGACACCATCCTTCCAGTTGATCTTCTTACCGTGCTCGGTCTTTCGGGGTTTGTAGGAAATGGGAACTTCGACGATCCTGTGGCCCATCTTGCACGCCTTTGCGGTCACTTCGGGACAGAATTCGAAGCGCATACACTTGAGTGCCATTTTTTTCAGCGTATCCGTCCGGAACGCTTTATAGCAGGTCGCCTCATCCGTGATCTTCTGCCCATACAGCAACAGGACCAGGAGATTAAGGATTTTGATACAGAGGAAATTTGCGAAGTAGACGTGACCAACGCGGCACTCTTTCCCGAGAAGCTTGCTCCCGAGCCACTGGCGCACATAAAAAAGCGTCTTCAGGTGCATGAAACGGGAACCGTAAACGACCGTCGCCTCACCTTTTTCCATCGGCTCAAGCACTTTCTTGTAGTCGTTCGGGTCGTATTCAAGGTCCGCGTCCTGGACGATCACGACATCTCCCGTAACGCGCCGAAGCGCGGACCGGATCGCGAATCCCTTGCCATGGTTTTTTTTGAGCAGGATAACACGGACATCCGGCAGTCTCGCCAGTTTGCTTCTTATAATCTCTCTCGTACCATCATTCGACTTGTCGTCGACGATAATGATCTCCTTCTCGATATCGACGGCCATGACGCGCCGGACGAGCTCCTCGACAGTGTCTTTTTCGTTATGTACGGGAATTATTATGGAAAGCTTCATCACGCATACCGTTCATGAATTATCTTCTGAAAGATGCCTCCGAAAAACCCTGAGGAATAAAATTCAATGTGTTCATTTCTAAAAAGGACGGCGAGGGGTCGCAGTTCAGCATGCTGCGGACCGCGTCGCTTCGCAACCGACCGCGAATCCCGAATATTTCTCCCGTTTTGAAGAACACGTACACGATGCCAGAGGGTATCGGAATCAGCGTAAGCCGCTTGCCCATCGATAGCCCAATTACGCGGATGATCTCATCAAGCGTAAATCCTCGCTCGTGCGCCAAGGTCACGGGAGATAGCGGCAAACAGATCTGTCCGGTGATCGCATTTAAAATAAACTGGCAAAAATCCTTCGAGTGCAAGAGATAAAGCCGTTGACCTCGCGTACGAANNGGGACCCAAGAGCTTTTTTCGATGACTCTTCGTAGAGTTCCAACCATCCCTCCAGCCTGGGCGTCATAGATCAGACCAGGTCGAACCACAAATGCGCCGGTCTCAAACGCTACCTGCTCCCCGAGTAGCTTGGCGCGACCGTAAAATGAGCGGCAACCGGCGAACGCACTCATACTGGAAACAAAAAAGACTGTCTTGATGCCGGTAGCTTTGGCCGCCACGAACAATCTCCGCGTTCCGTCAACGTTCTTGCGGACAATATCATCCCAGTCCGTAACTGAAAAATCGTAAGCGCAGTGAACCAGAGCGTCCAAACCACGAAGAGATTCTATCATAACTTCTTCGCCCAATGAGAATTGTATCGAGCGTCCTGCCACCTTGGAAGGCGAATGGGTCATCTGGATCACTTCGATCCCCCAACTTGCAAGGTGACTCACCAATCGGGAACCAAGGTATCCAGAAGCGCCTGTAACGGCACACCGTATTTTTGTCATGGGTTTTGACCGTGCTGATCGGCGATGCGGGCAGCGTTCGCCATAGCGCTAAAGGTGATGGGCCCCGCCGGGATCGTCGGAAAAACACTCGCATCAATAAGATGGACCCGCCTAAACCCGTGCGGACGCCCTACTAGGTCTGTTTCTCTGTGCGTGGGCGAGGTCTTCATGGGAAACGTTCCGCCGCTATGATATCCCCGACCGGGTAGCCCCGGATCCATTAGCGGATCCAGAGTAAAAACTTTAAGTCGCCTGAAATAGGAATGCGTCTTCGCCATCACATCTCGAAGCGCCTTTTTTGCAGCGTCAGTCCGGAGCCCCTCAAAATAAAGCTCATCCATTCCATCGGCGTTTTTCTTGAGCTCGATCTTGATCTTATGGGAAATGTCAGAATGAAAGAACGCCTGGACTAGAAACAGTCGGTCGAGAAAGAAATGAGCCACTCCCTTCAGCACGGGATAAGCGTATCCAGTTAACGACTTGATCGCTTGTAAATAAAGGTCGTTATATCCATAGATCTGAAGGAATGCGGCACGCTTACGTCCGGGTTGTTTCACCTGCAGGCACAACTGGGCCAGCGTGTGAAGATCCTCATCCGCAACACCCCTGCATCCCCACAAGCCCAAAAGCGGCAAAAGAAAATACTGGCTATCCTGACACACAAGAGGTTGATCGTATTCCTCGCAGGAGCTGAGCATAATACGAGCCGTCGAAAAGACACCAGCACCGATAAACACCCTATCACCCCGTAGCAAAAGATTCCGCCCTGATGTAAGATCGCGGATCTTGATTTGAACTTCGCCTCCTGATTCCCGGAGACTTTCGACAAAAATTCCGCCACGATATTCGAAATTCTGATGAGCCTTAAGAGCATTCAAAGTCACAGCGCTGTTGTAAATCAATGAGAAAGGACAGCCATACATGCAGAGGCCGCAATAAATACATTCCTTCGGATCTCTTCGCTCATGGGCATGACCCACAGCAAGGCACGAACCGCCAAGCGATACGGCGGGATGATCCGGATGGGTCTTAAGATTCACCATGCGAGTATTCAGCGCCTGGATCTGGCGGCTCATCTTAAGCTCACGGAATTGCGCAGCGCCAAGCCGACCGGAAATCATGGAAACACTGCTAGCTTTAGAGATGGGCATGAATGAAAGGACTTTATCATAGTATGTTTTCAGCTCGGTCAGTGAAATCGGCCACCCCTGAAGATCTTCCCCGTCATAAGTGGCGATGCTAGCACCCCAGACATTACTAAGACCTCCTCGAGCGTAACTTGAATGTAAGCTGACATCGCGATAATGAGATTTGTACAGAGCGGCATCCTTATACGGAAAAAGCGAGCCGTACGACGTTTTATATTTCACTCCCTTGGCGTGGACCTCAAAACCCGACTTGTAATCCTTCAGAATTTCGTCATCCCATTCTTGGGGATCGCGGCTCCGAATGGCACGAACAACATCTTTGCGGTTGTTTTCAAGCTGGAACCCAACATCAAGCATGGTAACAGGAAGGCCTTTTTTGAGCAACATCCACGCGCAGGCAACCCCGGTAGGTCCCGAACCGATGACATAATTCATAATTCGGACACCTCCCAGAAGACGAAAGGACGGAAATGAAACTCCACTTCATATTCGCCAGGCTCAGAAATATAGACAGCCTGGAACAATCCAAACGCTTTCAGGACCGGAACTGATTTACCGTTAATCGTAGCTTCCCAACCGGGATACATCATATTTGATAGAACAAAAAACCCGGGACCGGTCGTTTTCAACCGCCACTGTTCCAAATCGGCTGTGTGTTTAAGTCTTTCTAGGCGACTGATCGGCACCGCGGTGGTCGGCCGCAAACCCGTTTGTATCTTTGTTTTTTCGTTTTCCTCAAAAAAAATCTTTTTAGCGGGATCAAAACCGGGGGCCATAAGTTTATTTTTGATTGCCGCCCAATTACCCGTAAATTCACAGTCTGTGACAAAATAAGCCCGGGCGTGGGACTGGGTATTTTTGTATAAGAACCATCGCTTTCGATCGTCCGTGGCAACAAGCTGAAGGCTTTCATGCTGGAGCCAACGTGACGACAGGACCATATCCACATCAAGAAAACTCAGCAAATTGAACCTTTCCAAGACAAATCCGGAGTCTGGAGTCAAACACTGATTCGAGTCATTAACATTCCCCAATCGACCGATAGTTTCATAATACCGGGATAATACGAGAGGCGAATAAGCGCCAACATCCTCGATCTCATGGAGCATGTTGACGTTCGGAGTCAGCGGAATCGTTTCAGCTTGGTTTCGAAATCCAAACAAGCGTCCCCGGATATTCTTCAACGACGAGTAAAGCTCCTTATCCGCATCAAAGATCTTGTCGAGATCACGGTAAGAGCCGAAATCCGCCTTGATGTCCCGAAACGAAACCGCATAAAGATCGAATGCAAGGAAGAGAACTCCCACGACAAGCCATTTCCGGTGACATTTTTTCGCGTGCGTTAGAAAAAAGGTGAGGATCAGACCTAAAATGACAGGGATAAGGCTCATTTTCGCCCAATCATCCTGCAAGGCAAGAGTCCCCGCAAAACGGTCTAGATAATCACCAAGGCGTACGCGATAATTTTCAAGCGAATGCGGATGACCGGCCTTTTGGTAAATAAAATTGAGAATAAACCAGTCGCCGGCGTGGATCAGTAGCGTCCGCCCCCATGAAAAGATTGCGTATGCGCCCGCCCAACCAGCGCACGCTACACCGATTGTCATATAGAATCCCCTTGCCGCTTTTTTAATAATACCAACCGGGAAAACCGAGGCGCGCCAGAGTGTCTGAAATCCGATCGCGGAAATGACGGAAAGGCCAAAACATGCGAATACGAGAAATTTGGCCGGAGTGCGGAACGCGTAGAATCGGAATATTTTTACGAAGGCAACATAGAGAGGGCTCAGTTGACCGAGTGCAAGCAAAAGTGAAATAACCGTCATCCATAACCACAACCTAAAAATTCGATGTTCCACGCTATCCTGACGAGTGTAACCAGCGGCAATAAGCAGGAAAATCGAGAATATTCCCATGTAAAAGCTATTACCTCTACAATACCCTTGGACTACTGAGAAAACAAGCGTGGCAAACGCTAGTGGAGAAAGAGATCCGACATAGGTGTAGTTCTCAGAGGTCACGGCACGGTTCGATTGAATAGCAAGCTGAAAAGTGAGCCATAGCTGAGGAGCTGAAATCAGGACACCAATCGCAATCGAAAGGCCCAGAATAACAAGGAGCTTACATTTCCCGGCCGCTGACATGACGCCATCTGCAAAGAACCAGATACGGATGAGCGCGTATACGAGCAAGATCGCAAACCCCAAAGCAGCCACCTGCAGGTACCCTGCCAAGATCATCAAAGAGGCTAAAACCGCTAGGACCAAGACATGCCACAAGCGAACCACTGAGAGCATTCTCTCAAAGATCATGAGCATCCACGGGAACCACGCCAGGGTTTTGAGTGAGGTAATATTGTAATAAGCGCCTCCATATGCTGTCCCAAAAAGATAAATGAACGCGCCGATGAAAGCCGACGATGGCATCAGCTTCATTTTACGTAGATAGGCGTACGTACCCCATCCAGCGATCAGGAAATGAACAAGATTCGCATAGGAATATGCCCAGTGAAACGGCAACAACAGTGACAAAAGGATATTCGGAAGATAAAAAACACCAATCTGTCCCTCAGCAGCGATCGGGAAGCCGCATTGGATCAAAGGTGTCCAGAACGGAAGTGATCCCTGGCGAAGTGATTTCCACAGGAGCATAGCCCAGGGATAGTGCTGTTCCAGATGATCTGCGGTTAAGGCACCCGACCTTGCTAAAAACAACTCGGGATAAAATACAAATAGCAGTATGAGAAGACCGAATATCGCTAATCGGTTCGGGTTTGCAAACCACTTACGGCATCTTTCTAAAAAATAAACTTGGACCATTATGCTAGGAATTTAATTTTACCAGTCTCGGTTGTTCACATTGTCGGTCATAAAATCCACTGTAATATCGCCAATTTGGATAGGCAACCATAAGCTCCTTGTTTCTCTCCCCCAGGTCATGGGCGTAAAGGATTCGACCGTCAAGAAAGGGGCTGTTACGGACAGCGTCTTCTTCAGCCATAACCAGGCGGCTCCCTAGGAACCCTTTGATGAAAACAATGGCAGGCCCATTAATCGTCCGTTCCGCGAGATCATAAAGCGCCCTGCGCTGGCGGCTTGCCTCTTCGGTAAACTCGGCGTGTTTGAAAAATAAAATGC
>DCTJ01000067.1:0-26168 GCA_002329545.1 Candidatus Omnitrophica bacterium UBA1443 | reverse complement strand
GGGCCAGCCAATCGGTCACCGCGATTGCGAGAAACGGCAGTCCCTCCCACCAGTAGCGCGGCCCCCATTGGTTGCCTCCCCAGGAATAATAAAAAAAATACGCGCCGGCAAGAAAAACGGGCGCGAGGCAAAAGATCCATTTAATCCTGTCAGCGCCCATTGCCCAAAAACCTTTTAAACAACGGGTCTTCACCAGCAAGAAGAGATACCCCCCCACAAACGCGGGAGCAAACCAGTCCATGAGGTAAAATATCCGGGAAATCAGAAAAAAGAATCCGTCGACCGGCGTGTAGTGTCCCCGCTTGAAACCAAGACGCTCCCAGGATTTGTCGTATTTGTTAGGAGCCTTGAAAGGTTTCCCCGTCACCAGATAGTTTTGCCAGAGAATGATGATCATAAAGACAGCGACGACGCCCGCCAGGATCCAGTCGCTTTTCCGGAGCCCGTGATATTTGAGTTTGACCAGGGGAACAGGCAATTTTATCTTCCACCAGCGAGCGGACCTCCATCCATTCCATTCAAAAAAGAGCGGGAGATAATGATAAAGCAGAAACGGACCGGCAATAGCCGCCATTGTTAAATAGCGCGTCATCAGGCCGTAACCGACGGCGAAACCGCAAAGCGCGGCCCACCCAACAGGATCGCTACCTTTGTCGTAATTTTCCCGCCACCGGAGAAACGCGTAGAGGAATATACTGACGCACAGAAGGCAGGTCCCGTGCGAAAAATAGGACGCGGCCGTAAACATAAAAAATGGGCTGAGAGCGCAAACCAGCAGGCCGCAGGCGACAACCCTCGGAGCGAACAAACGAATCCCTGCGAGGTAAAAGAAGAGAATCGCCAAAGCGCTCATGACGGGATTAAGCCAGTCTGCGATGTTGAAGTGAATCCCTATGGCCCAGATCGCGGGCCAGCCGGGAGGATACACGCTGAACCACTTCCCGCCTTTCATCCCAACATGAACAACTTGAAAAAAATCAGCGAGGGGCGGGATCTCGACAAAAAGCTTCCCGCGTCTGAGGCACTCGGCAAGAAAATAGCAGGAATGTTCGTCGGCGGAACTGAGAAAGGCATGAAGAATGTTTTGATTGACCCAGTACAGACTATAGACCAGAGACAAAAGACTGAAAATCATAATGACCGTGCGGAGTACGGCGCATGACGTGAGGCGGGAGAATCGATCAATCCAGCTGATGAAAAAGTCTGGCAGAAGGTAACAGGCCAGAAGTGAAACAAGCAACGTAACACCGAGCCAAAGCATCGCGTCCGGTGTCGCGAAAAGATTACGACCCCAGACTTGTCGGATACACGGCGCCCAAAGCGAAGCCAGGCTGAAAAAAGCGCCCGTCACCAAAACCCGGAGCTGGGTACGCGGCCATGCCCGTCTCACGTCAATTCCCTCCCCGGCCAAAATAATCTTCTATCGCGCGAGCGGCAAACGCGTGCCCTTTCGGAGTCCAGTGCCAGTCATTTTTGATGTAATAAGTTTCAAGGCCGTCCCTGGCAACGGCGTCCACAAAAACGGGATGCAAGTTGATCAAATCCACCCCTTCCCGTTCCACGAAACGGAGAATTGATTTTTCCAGCGAGGTTTTCCGTCCGCTCTGCGCCCATTCCTTGGGCGGAATCAGTACCAGCACCGGCAGTGATTGGTCTTTCCGGATATCCTGAATAAGCTCCGAAAGGATTGTCCGCCCCAGAATCCATTCTTCAGACGTGTCGGGATCGATCAGCCTCATATTCCTAAGTAATCTCATAAAGGGTTTTCTGGCCAACCGGTAGAGAACGCTCTTGTTCAGTAGTTTTTGAACCTTGTTTTGTTCAATCACCGGTGGAAATTGGCCGCGGTTCAAAGTGAAAGGAGGCGGGACCGGGACATTCCGCAGGGTCAACTGCCCGAAATTTCCGACCGAAAAGTAAGGTTTGGCGTGTCCTGAATCCGCAAAAGCACGGGTCGCTCGCCAAAAATCGTCCGGGAAAATACCGACCAGAACGATATCCGGTTGATAGTTTTTCGCGATCTCCCTGTAGGAAAGACAGATTTGATCGATCCCGTAGCCGGGGACTCCGAGATTCATCACTTCCCGGCGCCGTTCGGATGATTCGAGCAGGGCGGGAAAAGCATCTTCATCCCGAACACCAAATCCGAAAACAAAGCTGTCACCAAGCGCCGCAATACGGATCACATCGGCGGGCTTTCTGAGTGAATAATCCCGGGAGCCGCGGAACCCGGAGGAGTTTGTATGGACGATCACCTGCGGAAAGTGCGCCGACTCCAGGATTGCCGCTTTATTCTTTTGGGCATACCAGCCGAGAACCGGATGATGCTCCACCCAGACGTTTTCAGGAACGTTGACCCAGCCGATTCTGGGAAGGTCGCGGAGTTTCACATCTTCCAAACCGATGACCCGGAGCACGAATTCCGCGATCCCGAGCATAACGGCCAAGGTGACAAGTAGCAGAATGATATTTTTCTTCATAAGATCAACTTTTGTCTTCGCATCTCTTGATGAGGCGTCGATGGCGACCAGCATGACACATTTTTATATTGTCATTTCATACACCATGCCGGCAGTTCGAAAAGAAATCCGCAGGGTCGCAGAAATGATGAGAAATCCCGACAGAAAAGCGTTAGGTTATCAGAAAACCATCAACGGCGCAATTGACATTACCCGTTTTAACCATTAGTCTTACGTCATGGAATCAAAGCCTTTCATCACTTTCATCACCCCCATTTACAACGAAGAGCAGAACATCGCCAGGATGCTCGCGAACCTCTTCGCCATCCTCAACCAGCATCCGGAATGGAACTGGGAAGTCATCCTGATCGAGGACGGATCCCGGGACAATACGCTCGCCGTCCTCAGAAACGAGGTCGTGAAATACCCAAACACCCGCCTGATCATCCATGAAAAAAACATGGGCTATAACGCGTCTCTCAGAGACGGGCTTCGGGCATCCCGGGGCCAATACATGATGTACATCGGCGCGGACGAGGAATTCGATTCAAGCGAAATCCCCCTGTTTGTCGAGATTCTCCGTAAAGGCGAGGCGGACGTTCTTCTCGGCGTCCGGTGGCAAAGGAACGCGTATCAGCTTTTCAGGTTCTTCCTTTCCGTCATCTATATCTTTTTTCTCAACTGGCTTTACAAGGTAAGGATCAACGATTACAACTGGTCGCAAGCCTGGAGCCGGAAGATCTTTGAAAGAATTGAGCTGACTTCCCATTCCCTGTTTGTATTGCCGGAAATTATCGTCAAAGCAATCGACCTGGGGTTCAAGATCAAAGAAATCCCCTCGAACCACCGGGGCCGTCAATGGGGAAAATCTTCGCTGAATATGAGGATCATGGGCGCGGCGCTCTGGGACAGCATTCAGTTTGGATGGCTCCGTAAAACTTCAAAATATCGTCCCGAATCGAGCCATCCCTTTCTTTCCCGCTCTCAGTCTATCGAAGTTCATAGATAAGAATCGGATAACCGTTTCTCTCCCTCGCCAAAATATCTCTCCACAAAAAGGGACCGCCTGTCAAAATCTGCTCATCATGAATGGCATCGTTACGTCCGTCCCTGAAAGGGCTAAAACTTGCCGACAGCACAGCTCGGTTCTCAAGTTCAAGCAGGAAATCATCCGGTGGACTGGCGGCAGACGTCGTAACGATCCAGCGTATCCCCTTCCGTTTTACCTCCTCCAGATCACGAAGCACAACTGGCTGCGCGAACAAAAACCGGGACGCCGTCAGATCCACCGCCGTAAAATAAAGCTCATAAGAAGGCTCCCGCGGCCATTCAATCAGAGCCTGGACCCGCCGGGATTGCGCAGGAGTCGCGTTCGGGAGTTTTTCACGCAACTGATCTTGCGTGAAACGCAACCGGGGTCCGTGAAACTCGCGGTCAAGCGCGACCTTCGCTCCGGAAGGAATATTCCGTTCGATCCACTCCCGCGCCAGCGTTCGCGTATCGGGTTTCGACATCAGCACATTCCAGCACACGATCTTCAGAAGCGGAGGAAGGAGACACAGCGCCACCAGTAACGACGTGATCATGACGCGCGTCTTATGGTTTATTTGGGGAAATGTAAAACCTTTCACTTTTCGTCCCCAGACACGATTCATCGTTAAAATCATATCCGATAAAGTCAGGCATAAGAATGGCACAAGCGGCAGAACGTACCGGTCATAAGGTTGTCCCCATCGGCAAAGCACCGCATAATATCCAAAAATGAAAACAGAAATCGCCTGGCGCCGGACATCCCGGGAGAAAAGACCTTTGACGACACCCGCCAACGCCAACAGCAAAGCAACAAACGTAAAAGACCCCATCAGCGAATACCGAAGATGATGGAACATAGAAAAGTTTCCCTGATTGGCGGCCGACTGTTCTCGAAGCTCACTGAGAAAAAAATCGACATCAAGGGCCGAGAACGGGTTCAAAATCACAAAAACCAGAAAGGCGGCACATCCGGCCACCAGCCATGCCCGGATCCACTGTCGAGGAGACAGTAGCCTGATCGAAATCCAGACGTAAGGTATCCAAAGGAAAACACCGTTATATTTGACCGCCGTCGCGAGACCCATCATAGCGCCAACCACAAAATGTCGGCCCCATCCCGTAAATCGCCGTTCCTCTTTCTGACGGGTTTCCGAAACCGGTTCAAACAGCCGGAACATCAGAATAAAACCACCCAAAAGAACGAGCACCAGCGGAATATCCACGTAAATATAATGCGAATCTCGCGCGTGAAGAAAATTGACGGCAAGGAACAATGCAGAAAGCAAGGCTTCCCTTTCACTTCTCCACCGCCGGCTCAAACGATACAGGAGGAAGACGGAAAACGTGCCGAGAATCACCCCGAAAATCACCCGGGCAATGAGGTAAAAAGACGAGGGGTTTCCATAGAACAAATACTCAAAATCCCGGAGCGCCGGAAAAATCCCCGTCACCGCCCCCGCGCAATAATAGAGACCGTAACCGACAAACAACAGGTAACTCACCAGGGGAGGAATATTAAAAAAATGAGGATGAAGATCGCCTGCGCCGTAGGCCAGCGCGTGATTGACCACAATCGGCTCGTCCGCGTGATAAAGGTGTGGAAGTCCGAACCCAACGCTCCAGAGTCGGAGCCCAAAGGCGAGAGCTAAAATCGCGGTTATCAGAAACTTCGCCGACAGGGGCCTCCTTAGCGGAGGTTTCGATGAATCCATCTGATTTTGATGAGATCAAAGAACATGGCGATCGGATCTCTGATTAACTGGACCCGGCTTTGGCTGGAATTGCGCCAAATCACGGGCTCTTCACGGATCTTGTAGCCTTTTTTCTGCGCCAGAAAAAGGATCTCGGCATCAAAACTGAAACCGTTGATTTTCTGGAGGCCAAACAGCTCTTTGGCGACCTGGGATTTAAAACATTTAAACCCACACTGGGAATCCATGATCCCTTTAAATGAGAAAGCACGCGCGATCAGATTATAGACGCGTCCCATTATTTCCCGGTAGAAACTCTGGTGGATTTCAATCTTGGAATCTTCAAGAGCGCGCGAACCGATAACAATATCGTCCCCGGCCTCCAGGTAGCGCAAAAATCTCCGCACTTCCTCAATCGGGGTGGAAAGATCGGCGTCCGTGATCAACAGATACTGTCCTTTCGCCGCGAGCATTCCACGCCTCACCGCGTCCCCTTTGCCGACATTTCGGGGGCTGACAAGAACCTGGCTGTCTGAAAAGCGCAGTTTTTCGGCCGCAATTTTGACTGTCCGGTCACGACTGCCATCATCGGAAACGATAATTTCAGCCTCGTAGGTTTGCTTGCGGAGGAACGCGAAAATAAAATCCAGCGTCCCCGGAAGACGTTTCTCTTCGTTATAAGTCGGGATGATGATAGATAAATAAGGGGCCATATTAGCTCTCGCGGTTTGTAATCATGGTTTTGAAATAATCAACAGTTTTTTGAAGTCCCGATTCCAAGGACACCTTCGGTTGCCAGTTAAGGTTTTTTTTCGCCTTCGTAATATCCGGCCGGCGAACCTTCGGATCGTCAACCGGCAAATCCTGATGGACAATTCCGGACGAGGCCCCCGTAATCCGGAGGATGAGTTTCGCCAGTTCCATCATGGAAATTTCCCGGGGATTTCCAATATTGATCGGCTCGTTCAGGGAAGACATTAGCAGTTTTTCAATTCCGTCAATCATGTCAGTGATATAACAAAGACTGCGTGTCTGCTTCCCCCGCCCGAACACGGTCAAAGGTTGTCCTGTCAGTGCCTGCGTTATAAACGCCGGAATCGCGCGACCGTCTTTGAGGCGCATCCGTGGTCCGTAGGTGTTAAAAATCCGGATAATCTTCGTATCGATTTGATGGGAACGGTGATACGCCATCGTGAGCGCCTCCGCGTAACGTTTGGCTTCATCATAGACACCCCGAGGTCCCACCGGATTGACGTTCCCCCAGTATTCCTCTTTTTGCGGATGCACCTGGGGATCGCCATAAACCTCCGAAGTCGACGCGAGCAGAAATACGGCTTTTTTTTCCTTCGCGAGGCCGAGAATATTGTGCGTCCCAAGAGCGCCGACCTTGAGCGTTTGAATGGGGTATTGTAAATAGTCAAGCGGGCTGGCCGGCGAGGCAAAGTGAAGAATGTAATCCAGATGACCGGGGAAATTCGTGTACTCACAAACATTGTGCCGGATCAGTTCAAAATCTTTATGGGAAGCCAGATGAGCGATATTCTGCTCGCTTCCGGTAAGGAAATTATCCATCGCGTACACCCTAAATCCTCGTGCCACAAAACGGTCACAAAGATGTGAACCCAGAAATCCACCGCCTCCTGTCACCAGCACTGCCTTTTGCTCTGCCATAAATCCTCTATTGGGGATCACCCTCGGCCTTTTCTTGCGCCTTTGCCGCTTCTTTCTTTTTCGTATCCGCCAGTTCGACCAGAAAATCCGCAACCGCGTCCTCCCAGGGACGAAACTGGATTCCGAGCGCCGATTCCGTTTTTTTTAGAGATAAAACCGAATTATACGGTCGTGGCGCGGGACGGTTCAGTTCGCGTGAAGAGATTTCCTCGACCGTCACATCGCTACGACCAAGTTTTTCCAAAATAAAACGCGCGAATCCGGCCCAAGTGACCTGACCGGAATTTGAGATATGATACATCCTGACTCCGGAGTCAAATACCATTTCTTTTTTTTCACTCAACATCCGCAGAATAGCGCCGGCCACATCCTTCGTGTAAGTCGGTCGTCCCGTCTGGTCCGACACGACCCTAATATTTCTGACTGATTCAGTTTGGCCCAGGATCGCCCTTGGAAACGAACGGCCATAAACCCCATAAAGCCAGCTGATTCGGCACAGCGCGGCCCGCTTCGCCGTTGAACGAATCAGCTCTTCCGCCTCCCATTTGGTGCGCCCGTAAACACTGAGCGGCTTTCCCGTATCATCCTCAAGGTATTCCCCTTCCCGGGTACCGCCAAAGACATAGTCCGTACTGAAAAATATGATGGGAACATCCAGTTCGTTAGCCAATACGACAAGATTGCGGGTCGCCTCAACGTTTTGTGCCTTGGCTTCCTCGGGATGCTCTTCACAATAATCGACATCCGTCAAAGCGGCACAATGGATCAAAACCGAAGGCTGATGGGCCAGCATGACATCTCTTAGTTTGCGCTCTTGAAGGAGGTCGCAAATCTCGATCGGGCGCCCCAGGTGAGGCGCGGGCTTCTTGTCTAGGCCAATGATTTCAAAATCATTTTTCAGAATTTCAGCCAGATCGGTTCCAAGCATTCCACCGACTCCGGTAATCAGCACCTTCTGCCTCGCGCCGGCCATCATTTCACCGTAAACCTGTCTTTCTTCAAGGGACGCCACCATCCTTCGTTGGCCTTGTACCAATCCACCGTTGTTTTCAATCCCCGTTCAAAATTCCACCGCGGCTTAAATCCGAGTTTCCGGATTTTTCTAAAATCAAGCGCGTAACGAAAATCGTGTCCGGGACGGTCCTGGACTCTACGTATCATCGAATCCTTTTTTTCCATCTGTTTCAGAATGGCCCGGGTCAACTGGAGGTTTGATCGTTCCTGCCCGGACCCCACATTATAAATCTCACCGGGTTTTCCTTTTTCGAGCACCGTCAAAATGGCCCGGCAGGCATCTTCGACAAAAATCCACTCCCGGCAATTCTTCCCGTCACCATAGAGAGGCACCGACTTGTCCTCAAGCAAATTCGTCACAAAAAGCGGAATAACCTTTTCGGGAAACTGATAAGGCCCGTAATTATTCGAACAGCGAACGATCATGGCGGGATGCTTGTGAGTGACCTGAAAAGATCTCACCAGCAAATCCGCGGCCGCTTTGGAAGCGGCATAGGGACTGCTCGGCGCAAGAGGCGACAACTCATTTGATTTGCCTTTGGGAACACTCCCGTAAACTTCGTCCGTGGACATATGAATATAGCGTTCAATCCCGCGAGCGAGTGAAGCCTCAAGCAAAACCGTACTTCCCAAAACATTCGTACGAATAAACTCATCCGCTGAATCAATGGACCGATCCACGTGCGTTTCGGCCGCGAGATGAACAACCGCCGAAGCTTTCGCCATCACCGAAGCCACCCGTTTTTTGTCACAAATATCGCCCCGGACAAACTCATAGCGGGGATGGTTTTTCAGATCGTGAAGATTTTTGGGGCTGCCCGAATAGCTGATCTTGTCGAGATTGATGACGGCCCAACGCGGTCGCTCACGCAGAAAAAACCTGATAAAGTTGGAACCGATAAATCCACACCCACCCGTCACCAAAATTTTTTTCATGATCGTCCCACGCCCTTGTGCCTCGCCACAAGCGCGTTCGCCCGAAAAAGCGACTCAAAGGTTCCCGCGTCCGTCCAGTAACCGGGCAAAACATCAAATTCCATGGCGCCTCGCTTAAGATACCAGTTGTTGACATCCGTAATCTCGAGCTCACCCCGGCGTGAGGGTTTTAGAGTCTTGATAAACTCAAAAACACTCTTATCGTACATATAAATTCCGGTCACGGCATAAGCGCTTTCCGGTTTTTTGGGTTTTTCGACAATTTTGGTAATCCGGGAGCCCCGGATCGTCGCGACACCAAACCGCTCCGGGTCCGGAACTTTTTTCAGAAGGATCCGCGCGCCGTCCGGTTGTTTTCTAAAACTCTGAACGTACGATGAGATATTCGCTTCACAAATATTGTCCCCGAGAATAACGACTATTTTTTTCCCGTCCGCGAAATGTTCCGCGAGGCTCAGCGCGTGCGCGATCCCGCCCTCTCCCTCCTGGTAGGTGTAATTGATGTGCTTCAAGCCGAACTGCTTGCCATTACCGATCAGTTTCAGGAAATCGCCGGCATTGTTTCCTCCGGTTACGATCAAAATGTCCCGGATCCCGGATTTGACCAGAGTTTCAATCGGGTAGTAGATCATGGGCCTGTCGTAGACGGGCAGCAAGTGCTTGTTCGTGACCTTGGTCAACGGATAAAGCCGCGTTCCCAATCCTCCGGCAAGAATGATACCCTTCATTGGCCAACCTCCCCTCCCGGTCTACCGGAAAATGAAGTTCCGAAAATTCACGTTCACTTCGATGGTCGCCCGATACTCACGTACCGAAAACCATAACGCTTCATTTCAGAAGGCTCGAACATGTTACGTCCGTCGAAGAAATACTTTCCCTTCATCAACTTTCGGGCCTTCCGGCAATCCATATTCTGGAATTTTTTCCATTCCGTCAGTAACACAACCGCGTCCGCTCCCTTGACGGCCTCATAAAGTCCGGCGACGTATTGAACCCGTTTTAAATGCGGGCGTGCCTTCTCCATCGCCTGGGGATCATAGGCCTGTATGCGGGCTCCTTCTTTTTGAAGTTCCGGAATCACCGCGAGGGATGGAGCGTTCCGCATATCATCGGTATCCGATTTAAAGGCCAGCCCCAGCACCCCGATCGTTTTTCCTTTGAGAGATTTCATTTCTTTTACAATTTTATGGACAAAATACATGGCCTGGCTTTCGTTAATTCGGATAACTTCCTGCAAAAGATCAAACCTAGCGCCCAGCTTGTCGGAAATATGAAGGAACGCTTTCAGGTCTTTCGGAAAACACGCCCCTCCGAAACCAACTCCCGCCTTGAGAAACTGCGGCCCAATCCGGGGATCCAGCCCCATTCCCAAAGTCACCTGGTCCACGTCGGCCCCCACGATGTCACAAATTCTGGACAAACCGTTCGCGAAGGAGATTTTGGCGGCCAAAAAACTGTTGGAGGCGTGCTTGATCAGCTCGGCGCTTTTGATGTCCGTGACGATCAAGGGTGCTTTCATGCTCGCGTAAAGATCCCGAAAGATCTTCTCGGCCCGGCGAGAATCAACCCCGACAACAACACGATCCGGTTTCAAAAAATCATGAATCGCGGAACCTTCCCGCAGGAACTCGGGATTCGACGCGATATCGAAGGCAACGCCGGGCCTTACGTGCCGTTTCACCGTCTTGCGGATCCACTCTCCGGTCTGGACGGGGACCGTGCTTTTCGCGACGATCAAACAATACTTGCGCAGGTTTTTCGCGAGAACCTTTGCCACCTTTTCCACGGAGCTCAGGTCCGCCCCTCCATCCGGAAGTGACGGCGTATTGACGCAGATAAATATAACTTCGCAACGGTTCACCACTTTTTTGATTTCGGTCGTAAAAGACAAACGCCCCGCGGCCACGGTTTCCGACACCATCTCATAAAGGCCGGGTTCATAAAAAAAGATTTTTCCCGCCTTAAGGGTTCGTATTTTTTCTGGGTCGTTATCGACGCAAACCACATCATGGCCAAGGTTCGCGAAACACGCCCCGGTCACCAACCCGACATATCCTGATCCGATCACTGCCAGTTTCATCGCGGAAGAATACTCCTTAAGTTCCCGTTGTGAGATTAAACAGAAATGAAGGGTTAATTAAAAACTCTTGGAAAGAAGGGATCGATCCTGACTTGCCCCTTCGACGGTCTCACCAATGCGTGGGGGTGAAAACGTCGCCCGCCCCCCGCCCAGCCCNNCGCCCAAAGTCCATGCCGGGAAAATCTTTCATCCGGAAGTTAAAAAAAAGCTCATTGTTCTTTGAATTGATCAGGGAATCCCGAACGTTATAACCGAAATCCAGGATAAAATCGTGAAGATCCCGGCTTGCCGACACCTGCCATTCCTGCAACGAACTCCCTTTTTGGTCCCATCGAATGTAACCGGCCAAAGTCCACAGGTCATTGAGCTTATATTCTCCGTCAAACACAAACTGTTGGGAAGTATCAATGTCGAGATTTTGTGTATAGTCATACTGCCGATGAATGAATCGGTGGCCAAACGTGAGTTTAAGACGCTGGTGACGGATCACAATATCGTTATTGCACCGTTTAATGTAATTTCGCGCGGCGTCATATTCCAGGCGATGCTGAAACTGAAGCCAGTCATACGGCCTGAGGGTCAACTCATTTTCGACCGACGTAAACTTGGCGCCTTGAATGTTAGGGTCCTGCGGAGAAATCGCGAAATGAGCGTACGTGTTCATGCTGACGATATCCACCCGCTGATTTCGCCCGTTTGCGACGCGTTTGGTCTGAAGCCGGTTATCCATCCCGAAAACAATTTCAGACGCATCGTCGATCATGTCTACCGTGTCGAAATGCGCTATTTTCTCGTAACTCAATGTGGAATCCGTTCCTTGGACCCTCACATTCGGTTCAAAAATATGCCGCAATTGGTTCACTTCGATCCCGGCCTTCTCAAAGGTGACATCAAACGTTTTGTAAGCCTGTGTTCTGACATCAAGACCGTATTCAAGCACTTGCCTGAAATGGGCCCCGTCCGTCCGGAGATCACGACTGTATTCCGTCGCGCGGTAACCCAGATAAGGAGTCATTTTTACATCGCCCAGCTTGACTGGCGCGATCAATCGGCTGTAACCGTCCACCCGAATAACATCTTCATTGTAATCGCTGTAACCGATTTTTTTGCCCAAGTTATCAAACTGCAACCGGCTGACGTTATAAACCTTGTCGCCTATGAGGGGCTGATTTTTCCAGTCGAGTCGGACATGCGGAAGCCGCTCAATGATGTTTTCGTGGGAATTCATTTTCTTTTCCGCGTGGACCATCGCGCCCCACCGTTGCGTGTTATGAGTGGCGGTCACAAAGGAATGCGGCTCCATCTCGGCGCGATACTCATTTTCGGCAAAATCCTTCAAAAAATATCCGTCAGCGACTCGATGATAACGCATGATAATGTTCGTGTATTCCGAAAAATCGGTCCGATGGCGCCAGGTAATTCGTCCACGATCTCTATCTTCACGCAATTCATAGGGATTCAATTTGCCATCGGCATCGTAATGATTGGGGGTCGGCGCCCGCTTATCTTGGGTCCAGTAGAGTTTGACATCCCCCTTCGCGTACTTACCAAAATCATAGTTCTGATCCCATCCACCCCCAAATCCGCGCTTCGACCGCCAATCCGCGTGCCATTTTCCGGACAGGTACTTGTTGAACGTTATTCCCTTTGAAAGTTCGATATAGGTGCCATACTGGTCACTGCTACCAACGCGGACCTGAAATGGAATATTCCAGTTAAGCGGAACTTCAAGATACGGCAACCAGAATACCGGTTTACCGAGAACGTGAATAGTGACGTTGACCATGCGGATCTTGACCCCGCTGTAGAGGGTTGCCTTTTTACACCGGATTTCATAGTGAGGATTTTCAAGATTGCAAGTCGTCACGCCGCCGTGCCTGACGTGAATTTCACCCTGTTTAACTTGCTGGACTTCCTCGCCCCGCGCGTACCAGGGCGTTTGAATTGCTTTCGCGCCTGGCATGCTGGCCTGGCGAGTTGAAAAATTATAGTACACTTCATCACCGGTAAGGATCGGTGTTTCATTTTCAAAAATAATTACGTGTCCCTTGGCAAATGATTTTTTGGTTTCCGTCTCCACTTCCGCGTAATCGGCCAAAAGCTTGATATTCTGGTGGGTCACGACCGCATTTCCGCGCGCCACCAGCTTCCGCGAATCTTTTTGATACTCGAGGGTGTCCGCGACCGCCTCAACTTCAGCCCGGGATTGATCCCGCACCGTCGGATAAGGCAAGTTTCGGGGGGCCGTCACGGGCTGTTTTTCGGAAGGGGTTGTCGGGGTATCATCCTGGGAAAATGAGACGGGAATCAACGCCGTGAGGGCAAGCAGAAGCGTACTAAAAAATGCGATCCTTTTAAAAAAACATTGGCTCATAACAGATTATGGGGTTCCTTGTAAACACAGACCCGGTTACGTCCTTCTTCTTTAGCGCGATACATCGATTCATCGGCATGGTGTATCAGTTCTGAAACCAGCTTCGGCACATCTACCTTTTCGGGCTCCCTGATCGAAGCCGCGTCAAAAACCCGGAGGCCCTGACTCACCGTCACCTTGGTTCGGTCATTGTAAACCCGGAAGTCGTGCCTCGCGGTATTGGAGCGGATACGTTCAGCGACCTCGCACGCGTTTTCCATACGCGTCTCCGGCATGGCAACCACAAACTCTTCCCCTCCGTACCGGCCCACAAGATCCACCCGACGAAGATTTTTTTTGAGAAGGTCCGCGACTTCTTTCAGGGTTGCGTCGCCGACGAGATGTCCGAATTCGTCATTATATCTTTTGAAATGATCGATGTCTAACATTAATACCGTCAGCGGCAGTTTAAACCGGATGCTCCTTCGAACTTCTTCCTCAAGCCGTTCAACAAAGTGATGACGCACGAAAACCTGGGTCAACTCATCAATAATCGCAAGCTCACGCACGGTTTCATAAAGCTGGATTTTCTTGATCAAAAGGACCAGATACGCGCTCAAAACCTCCACACGGGCCAGATCTTCATCCTGAACACCGTCAATCGAAAATACAGCGGTCAGCTTCTCGGCCTCCAAAATAGGGAAAAACCACATTTTTTCACGTCTCACCATGTTTTTGGTGAGCGCCATTGAATCAAAATCGGTTTTTTCCTCATCACTTAACTCCCGCTCGATTTCCTGAACACCGCCCAGGGTCATCTCGTAAAGCTTGACGCCCCCTTTCTCCTTGGACGCGGGCGTCAGGGGTAAAATAAAAATCCGCATCCGTTGAAACGAAAGCTCGCTTCGCAGTTTTTTAAGGAGGAAATCCGACAACGTGGCGAAATCCATGCACTCGCTAAAATCCCGGGCGATCTCAAAAAGGTTCATCAGGCTTCCCACCTGAACCTCGAGGTGCTTAAGACTGGAAATCCGGGTTTGAAATTTCGCCCGCAAATTTTCCAGGTTTTTCCGGACCTGATTTCTTTTGCTCGAGGCGTAATCCAAAGCGGTCCTCAGCTCCCGGAAATAAGCGCACGAAAGCGCGAAAAAAACCGCCTGCCCCGCCCAGAAAAGAAAAAGTCGGGGCATCGGGTTCAGAAAAAAGTAACGCGCGTTCACGGAAACCACCACGAGTAACGCCGCCAATAACATCCCGCGCGACCGCTCCTTGTAAAAATAAAAAGCCGGAATCAACAAAACGGGCGCCAAAAGATAATACACGAGAATCAGTTCCCGGGTCTGATGGAGAATGATCGCCGCCAAGCCAAGTTGAAGCGAAAGGATCAAGACGTGCTTACGCATACCTTGTTCCTCCCCTCGCGTTTGGCCTTGTAGAGCGCCTGATCCGCCTTATGGACCAGCAGTTCGATATCCAGCGTGTCATCCGGAAGATTGGAGACACCGGCCGATACCGTCATTCCAACCTTTTCGCGGCGAATGTGAAACGGGGTGGTTTCGACCGCTTTTCTCAGACCTTCAGCGATCTTGAAGGCCTCCGCCTTGGTCGTTTCGGGAAGTAAAATCGCGAATTCCTCGCCCCCGTAGCGAGCGATTAACGCGTTCTTCAGAGACTGTCCGAGGATCTCGGCCAACTGAACCAGCATCAAATCGCCGCCCTGATGGCCAAACCGGTCATTGCATTCCTTAAAATGATCCAGGTCACACATGATGAGGGACATGGTTTTCTGATTTAAAAGCGCGCGGCGATGCTCTTCCTTAAGCCTCTCGTAAAAATACCTTCGAACAAAAAGTCCAGTCAACGAATCCTTGATCGCCAATTGTTCCGTCTTCTCATAGAGCATGGCGTTGGAGATAGCCGAGGAAGCGAGGGTCGCGATCGCGTCCAGCAACCGGAGGTCGTCATACGTAAACACATTGGGACGGCTAGCGTGAATCGCGAGCGTTCCCGAAACCCTGTTTTCGAAAAAAATCGGCGCGACGATCAAACTCCGCAAATTATCCTTTTTTTCGTTTTCACGAAGCGCGAATCGAAAATCATCCTGTGTATCCATAACGATCAAACGCTTGCGGTTTTTGATGCACCAGAAATCAAAAAGATCCCCTTGCTTGGCCGTCCACCGCCCGACCGGACGCATGCGTCTGCTGGCCACCACGGGAAGATTTCTTTCATCACTTCTCGCCAACGTCATTTTCGCGTAGTCGCCCCGGGGAATAAAATCCATTGCCCGATCCACCGTTTTTTGCGCGAGCTCGACCCAGGAAAGGCTCATTGTAAGCTCTTCGGCGAGTTTCCGAAGGTTATAGTAGGTAGAATACTTTTCAAAAAAAGTACTGATCCCCTCTCCCTTGGCCTTAAAAACGACCTCAAGATTATTGATCTCGTCTTGCAGTTTCTCTTCTTCGATCAAGATCATGGAAAGCTGGTTTTCAAACTGGTATTCAGTCCGGTAAAGAACCAGCATCAGGATCGCGTAAACGGGAAAAACCCAGAAAAACACCGGTATCTTGGTCACTGAAACCACGAAAAAAACCAGCGGGATCATCAAAAAAATCATCAGGATGTTGACGCCGATCCATTTAAAGCGCCACCAGGTCGTGAGGATCGGGAACATGAGCGCCGCGAAAATTAACGATAATCGCTGAAGATAAACTTCGGGATGGAGGGTTGTACGAAGTTGGGCAAGGGACTGAAAGATCAAAAAAACCGAAAAAGCGAAAACCCCCGCTCCAGCCAAAAACACTAGATGACGTCGGGCTGGTACACCCATAATTTTTAAGGTCTCAAAATATCACTACACCTGTTTGAGGATCAAAAAAATGCGCTTTACTCATANNCAACCTGCAGATCCTGGTTCATGGTCGCAGTGTCCTGATTGGAAACCCGCACCACAAAACTGTTACTGCAGGCCGTCAGATACAAAAAAATCTCGGCCCCCATCGGTTCCACGACGTCCACGGTCGCCGTGATCGTAAATTCCGGTCGCGCGTCCTGGGCGAAAATTTTGTCATAAATATCTTCCGGTCGGATCCCCATCAGCACCGGTTGATTTTTGTAAGCGGAAATCCTTGGATAATAGTGCGGCAGAATGCGCAATCTTAAACTTTTGTCGGAAAAAAAGTAATTGCCATTCTCCGCGACAATCGTTCCTTTAAGAAAATTCATCGGTGGAGAACCAATAAATCCCCCAACAAAACGGTTTATCGGTCGCTCATAAAGATTGATAGGATCCGCGATCTGCTGGACAACCCCTTTGTTCATCACCACAACCCGATCTCCAAGCGTCAACGCCTCGATCTGGTCGTGAGTCACATAGATCATGGTCGACTGAAGCCGATTGTGCAGTTTCTGCAATTCCATGCGCATCTGTCCGCGTAACTTGGCATCGAGATTGCTCAGAGGTTCGTCAAAAAGAAAAACCTTGGGTTTCCGGACAATCGCGCGACCAACCGCCACTCTTTGCCGCTCACCGCCCGAAAGCTCCTTCGGGCGCCGCTGAAGCATATCCAGCGAAAGTCCGAGGATTTCCGCGGCCTCATGCACCCGACGTTCAATCTCCCGACGGGGGTACCGGCGGAGTTTCAAACCGAAGGCCAGGTTTTCATAGACCGTCATGTGGGGATAAAGCGCGTAATTTTGAAACACCATGGCGATATCGCGGTTTTTCGCGGGGACATCGTTGACCCGCGTGTTTTCGATAAAGATTTCTCCCTCCGAAATTTCCTCAAGCCCCGCGATCATCCGAAGCGTAGTCGATTTGCCACAGCCCGACGGCCCGACAAGCACAACAAACTCCCGGTCCTGGATGTCAATATTCACTCCGTTGACAGCCTTGACATCCCCTTTATAAATCTTCGAAACGTTTTTAAGAGTTACGTTGGCCATAATTAAAAAATCCCCGAGTTAGCACAGGATTTCGAGAATCGTCGTAATTTTTTGCTTAAGGTCCCTGCGGTCAATCACCATATCCACCATCCCGTGTTCGACGAAAAATTCGGAAGTTTGAAAATCAGGAGGGAGTTTTTGTCGGATCGTTTGTTCAATGACCCGGGGTCCCGCGAACCCAAGCAAGGCGCGGGGTTCCGCGACACTAATATCGCCAAGGGACGCGAAACTCGCCATCACGCCGCCCATGGTCGGATTCGTCAGAATGGAAATAAACGGAAATCGTTCTTTCTGGTAACGGGTTAACGCCACCGAGGTTTTGGCCATCTGCATAAGACTGAGCGCGCCTTCATACATGCGGGCACCGCCGCCGGAACCGGAAACGACAATCAAAGGGAGTTTATTCTCGAGGGCATATTCGGTCAGCTTCGTGATTTTCTCGCCCACGACCGACCCCATGGACCCCATGATGAAACGCGAGTCCGTCACGCCGATCGCGACCGGATGACCATTCATCTTGCCTTCCCCGATAATACAGGCTTCTTTTAGCCCGGTGCGTTTTTGATCCGCCTTCACCTTTTCAGGATAAGATTTGACGGCTGAAAACTTGAGAGGATCCCCTGGCTGTAAATTCGCGGCAATTTCACGAAATGTCTTGTCGTCCACCAAATGATAGATCCGCTCCCAGGCTCCCATAATGAAATGGTAGTTACACTTCGCGCAAACCAGCAAGTTTTCTTTGAGAGTTTTATTAAAAACAACGGTTTGACAACTGGGGCATTTGGTCCAAAGACCTTCGGGCATGCTTTTTTTTCTCAGCCCCCGGGTAATCATCAGGGCAGGCGCTTGGGACATTGTCGGTTCCTTTTTAGAAGTCATGGTCTATTCTGTCACCATAAAAAAACCACGAGAGAGAACTTCAGCTCTGTCTCGTGGTGAATCCCGAAACACGAACGTGTTCATTATAAAAAATAAGACGTGAGTGTCAATCGGTTTCTCTTTTGTAACTTCAGAAATCTCATGGCTTTACAACATTTTACAGTCATGGTATTTTGCCGCATGAAACAAAATCTCCGGCAAATCCAGCAACAAAAGCTTTTGCTCTCACCGCAAATGCGGCAATACCTTCGCCTTCTGCGTCTCCCGGTCGCGGATCTGCGCCAGGCCGTCCATGCCGTCCTGGAAGAAAATCCCATGCTGGAAGAAGTGAACTTGCCGCTTGATCCCGAGCTCCCAACCGCGGAAAGCCCCCAAGAACCCCACGACGAGGAAAACGATCCCTCCCCCGTCATTTCCGGAGATTGGGAAGGGGCCGAACCGCTGGATTTTCTCCGCCCGTCCGTTGATTTTTCAAAACGCCCCGCGAGCGTCAGCCAAAAGCTAAAGGATTTTCAGGACAGCCTCCTGACTCCTCCGGAAAGTCTTTTCGATTATCTCGAATGGCAACTTCGTTTTCTGGACCTTTCCGGGACCGAGCAAAGGATCGCCAAGCAGATTATCGGGAACATCACAGAGGACGGTTATCTGGCGGCAACCATCGAAGAAATTGCCAAGGCCGCCCAAGCTGATCCCGCCGCGATCGAGCCTGTTCTCACAAAAATCCAGGAGCTAGATCCCCCCGGAGTGGCCGCCCGGGANNCTTCCTCCAGCTCCAGCGGAAAGGACCGGGGGCGGCACTTGCCAAAGAGATGGTTCTTCATCACCTGGAGCTGGTCGCGCGGAAAGATTATAAATCGCTCGCCAAGATTTTTCATAAGGACGAGCGCGCGATTCAAAATGCCATCGACATGATCTCCCGTCTCGAACCCAAGCCAGGAAGAAGCTTTTACGCGGAAGAGCCCATCGCGGTCACGCCCGACGTCACTGTCTCCATCAAAGAAGGAACCACCAGAGGTCTCGAAATCCGGATGAACGAGGAATTCATCCCCCGGCTCAAGCTGAATCAGGAATATCGACAAATGCTCCGAGGCCGGGACCTGGACGAAAAAACCGCGCGTTTCCTCAAAGAAAAACTCGCGGGCGGAATAGATTTCATTAAGGCGCTGGAACTTAGAAAGAACACCCTTCAGGGAATCACGGAAGAAATCGTCAAGGCTCAACCCCTGTTTTTTACGCGGGGCTTTTCTTATCTTCGCCCCTTACGGCTGAAAGACATCGCCAAGCGGCTTGAGCTTCACGAATCCACCATCAGCCGCGCCATTCACGGTAAATACATGTCCACCCCTCAAGGAACAATCCCGTTCAAAAGTTTTTTTTCACAAAAAATCGAGACACGGGACGGGGTCGGAGAATCCCAGACGAGCATTGTCGAGAAAGTCAAAGCCCTGATCGAGCGGGAAGATCCGAAAAAACCTCTGAGCGATCAGGCGATCGCGAAAATACTGACCCAGGACGGAATTCAGATCGCGCGGAGAACCGTGGCCAAATACCGGGAGATGCTAAAAATCCTGCCATCACATCTACGCCGTACGCCGTGAGATCTGAACCACAAGCTTATACAGCGGAAGTGTTGTAACCCACGTGTCCGCGGTATGGACATCGGAAAGATGGAGCTGGAGGTCGGATTTGAACCGACGACCTGCTGTTTACGAAACAGCTGCTCTACCAGCTGAGCTACTCCAGCCAGGATGTTCGGGAGGCGAGATGATATAACAGGAAGGTCGGAAAAGCAAACTAGTCTTTCAGCCACTTATCGGCCGCGCGGAAAAAATGTTGGCGCGATCAAACTTCCTGAGACCGCTCTTGTGTTTTGACGGTATGATAGCCAATGATGGTTTTCCCATCGCAAATTCGACCTGACGAGATCATCCTGCCGATATCCGGCAAACTAAAATCTTTGACACGAATCTCCTCATCCTCATCCTTATTCGCGGTTCCCGGAGTTAAATCCCGCGCCAAAAAAAGGACCATTCTTTCCGCGGAAACTCCGGGAGTCGGATAAAACTCAAGGAGCCTGGAAATTCGTCCCGTCTTCATCCCGGTCTCCTCCATCAACTCTCGACGCGCGGCATTCTCAAAGGATTCCCCGGGCTCCCGGCCACCGGCCGGAAATTCCCAAAGATTTTTTTTGACCGGGTAACGATACTGGCTGACGAGCAGGTATCTTCCCTGTTTGGTTTGCGGGACAATCACGACACAGCCTGGGTGTTCAAGGATTTGACGGTTCAGAACTTTTCCGTCGGGGCGTCGCACGTCGCAGTCGATGAGCCGGATTGGCCCTTTGGAAAAAATAATTTTCTTATTCCGAACTTGATATTTTTTTTGGGGCTTCATGAAAAAAAGGTTCCTATAAGCATTGCGTAAAGCTGGGGCCGGTATAAAATCCGGTTCGCGGATCTTCTTCTCGTATTCCCTCCGCACAAAAAAATTGAGCGCGCCGCGATAATGAAGTGAGGGTATTTGAGAATCCGCGACTAATTTTCCGCGACGCGTTTCAATGAGGTAAAAACAAGCGAGTCATTCTTTAAAATCTTCGAAAGACTTTTTTCAATACGCGAGGCCGACTCTTTCAGGCTCACGCCAAAAGCGCTGGCAAGCTCCCCCGTGAGTCCTCGCACGGAATATTCAAGCATCTGACGCTTTCGTTGATCACGAGCTTTCAATTTATCTTTGGAAAAACAGAGGATATTGCGGGCAAGGATCCAGGGTTGCTCGGTCTGCTCAGATTTATCGTCACCCGCTTTAAGATATTCCAGGATCTTGGCGGCTTCCTTCGCCGATATGATCTTGTGGAACCCCGACGTTTCCAAATCAGGCTCAGCAACTAAAAAACGCACCTTCATCTTGCCCATCACCGTGGGGACGAGCGAATAGCATGCCACTTTTTTTCCGCCTCGCGTTTCCCTGGTAACCTTGTCCACTAAACACAAACCATGAACGGCATGGAACAAAAGATCTTTTCGAGCAATGGGTTTTATTTTTTTTACGCGAGATTTTTTCACGTCCTCTCCTCCCTTATAAAAGACAAAACTGCATTTCCCGATACTTCTGAGGGCCCAGAATCACGCCCAGTAAAAGGGGCCCAAAACCGATCGATGCCTCCCTTCCCCCTTGATATTTACGCGAACATCATCTCGCGTTGGAGAAGTGGCATGAGTTGGTGACAGTTGATTAACAACGCAGAACATCCTGGTGAGTTATAGACGCATTGTAGCACGTTATCCCCCAAAATTCTAACCTTAATTGATTTTTTCGGGGTGGGTTTTGAGAATCCATCAAGATCGCAAAAAAGAGATGGAGCGGGATACGGGAATCGAACCCGTGTTCCAAGCTTGGGAAGCTTGTGTCTTACCATTAGACGAATCCCGCGAAAAAAGGGAGGCTGAATTTCCTGCCAGTATCCGTTTCGGATTTCAAATCTTACAGATTTTTTTCAAAACTTCCAGACGTTTGTCAAAATGTTCGCGCTTGACCTCACGGAGCCGCGCGAGACCAAATTTTTCAACCGTGAAAGAGGCGACGATTGTCCCGTAGGCGATGGCGGACTTCATGATCTTGAGATTCACCTTCCTCGCCGAAGCAAGATAGCCCATCACGCCGCCGGCAAAACTGTCCCCCGCTCCCGTGGGGTCAAAAACGGTCTCAAGAGGATAAGCCGGNNCCGGATAAAGAAAAACTCCTTCGTGACTGTAAAGCAGGGCCCCGTGTTCCCCCTTTTTAATAATCACGTATTCCGGTCCCATCT
This sequence comes from Candidatus Omnitrophica bacterium UBA1443, assembly GCA_002329545.1. GTDB lineage: Bacteria > Omnitrophota > Omnitrophia > Omnitrophales > Aquincolibacteriaceae > UBA1443. The sequence goes on along the minus strand of DCTJ01000067.1, from coordinate 4,303 downwards.
GATGGATGCGCTGGGCCGCGCGAATCAGGTTCACCTCTCCGGTCAATTGCCGGGCTTCCCCATCATTCATAAAAACCGCGTGAACACGTCCCAGAACCTTTTTAACTGACTCGGGTTTATTCTGAATCCAGAAGTTCATGGTATCGGAAGCGACAAATTTGAGCGACGAGCCATGGACCTGATCAAGGACCGACAGTTGAATATCCGGGTCCACGTTCGCCAGAAAAACAAATTCCGGCATTTTTGAAAAACGGATTTGAGGCTTAAAATCAAGAAGCACGTTTAAGTCCGTTCGGAGCGTGATGGCCGAATTCATGTCGGTCTCATATTTCCCTTCCCAGTGAAATGTCTTGCCGGGCTTGACCTCAAGATGGCTGAGATCAATGTTCCGTTCCTTGAGGATGTTCCGGTATTCATCCGGGAAATCCTCCCCGACGACCGCCACGANNAAAACTGGCTGCGTAAGAGAAAAATGACGCCGATCCGCCAAACACCGTCTGTTCCGCGCCAAAAGGAGTGGTAAGTTTGTCAATCGCGACCGTGCCGACAACAATAAGACTTGGATTTTTTCGCATCATTCAGTCTCCTAATTTTTGTTTAAACGTCCGAGTGGCCCGTTCGGGGTCTCGGGCCAAAAAAATCGCGCGAACCACCGCGACGCGTTTTGCTCCCGCGCTCATCACAAGGGCGAGATTCCCGAGATCAATTCCGCCGATCGCCACCCAGGGAATTTGAACGTAACGGGCGGCTTGCCTCACATACTCAAGTCCTACCGGAGTCCGTCCGGGCTTGGTCGGCGTCTCGAATACCGGACCCACCCCGATATAATCGGCCCCTTCCCGGATGGCAGTTCGCGCCTGTTTCAGGCAACAGGTCGACCGCCCAAATTTGAATCGACATCCGGCGCGTCCCGCGATCATTCGCGCCAGGGGCAAGGGCATGTCGTTTTGTCCCAGATGAAGCCCGTCCGCGCCAAGCGCGATCGCGAGATCCAGCCGGTCATTGATAAAAAAAAGCCGTCGGTAACGCCGCGCTATTTTTTTGACCTTCTCACCAATTCGCAACATCTGCGAATCGGTCAGGCAGTGGGACCGAAGCTGGACAATATCCGCCCCACCGCGATAAACCGATTCTATCTTTCGTATGATTCCCGCGGAATCGTCCTTGAGGTCCGTGACCGCGTAGAGCGAAAAATTTTCAAAAATCCGGGACGAGGATTTCACGTCTCTCAAGCCAGTTTCAGGGCCCGGATAATTCGGGTTGACGACCGGCCCGCGACCAATTTAATTCGCCTGACTTTTCCTCCCCAGGAAAGAACCTCTTTGGCCCCGGCAATATCCTTCAACGCCCAATCAGCCCCTTTGACAAGAATGTCGGGCCTGACCGCGAGGATCAGCTTAAGAGGAGTCGGGTCGTCAAAAAGTATCACGTAATCAATACACGCGAGTGCCGCCAAAACCTGAAGCCGGTCATTTTGGGGATTGATCGGACGGGTGGGATCTTTGTAGGTTTTCACCGAGCGATCCGTATTCACACCCACGATCAGGACGTCAGCCGTCGCTTTAGCCTTTTGCAAATACGTGACGTGCCCCAAGTGCAAAATATCAAACGTCCCATTCGTGAACGCGATCCGCTTTTTGGCGCGGCGAATTTTCGCCACGACGCCGGGAAGTGTCGCGCGGGTCAAAATCTTTGAAGGCCTCATCCGCTTACCCGAACAGGACCTGCTCCACAACTCCACAGATCGCGTGAAGCGCGATCATGTGGATTTCCTGAATGTGGGCTGTTCTTTGCGAATGGACGCAAAAGCAATGATCCACCATCCCCTTCATCAAGCCACCCTCACGACCCGTAAACCCGATCGTAAGGAGGCCCTTTTGCTTGGCCTTTTCGACCGCCTTCAAAACGTTGGGAGATCGTCCGCTCGTCGAAAGAGCGATGAGCACGTCCCCTTTATGGCCCAAACTTTCGAGCTGACGCTCAAAAACGCGATCATAGCCATAATCATTTCCAATCGCGGTAATCGAGGCGGTATCCGCTGAAAGAGCGATCGCGGGCAGGCTCATCCGCTCCATTTCAAAACGTCCCACAAATTCGGCGGCGACATGAAGGGCATCCGTCCCGGAGCCACCGTTCCCGCAAAGGATCACTTTGCGTCCGGCTTTGAACGCGTTGATGATCGACTGGGCTATCCGGTTCAAGACCTCCATGGAGTCATCATGGAATGACTTCTGAAACGCCTCATCGTGTCCCTTTAAAAAAACTTCGAAATATCTTTTCATGGCTTACCCGAAAAACTGCCTTGCCATGTCATATAGTTCCATCGGGACGGTCTTGAGCGCGCCAACCGCGTCCGCGAGCGGGACCGCGACGATCTCGCGACCGCGAAGCGCGGCCATGTGGCCAAACTTCCCAAGTTTCGCGAGTTCAAAGGCCTTGACGCCAAACCGGGTGCCCAGCACGCGATCGAAGGCCGTGGGCGACCCGCCCCTTTGAATGTGTCCCAGTACCGTGCAACGGGTTTCAAATCCGGTATTTTTTTCGATAATTTTCGCGAGACGCTCTCCCACCCCGCCAAGCTGAACATGCCCAAACGCGTCCAGCTCACTTTTAGTCGTAACCAGATCTTCCCCTTTAATCGAAAAACCTTCCGCCACCGCGACGATACTGAAATTCTTGCCGCGTTGATGCCGCTTTTGGAGAAAATCACAAATCTCTTCGGAAGACATCGGTACCTCAGGAATCAAAATGACGTCCGCGCCCCCCGCGAGTCCGGATTCAAGCGCGATCCAACCGGCGTGACGGCCCATAATTTCCGCCACGATGACCCGATTATGCGAATCCGCGGTCGTGTGCAACCGGTCTATGCATTCTGTCGCGATCGAAAGCGCCGTGTCGTAACCGAACGTGTAATCCGTGGCGCTCAGATCATTGTCAATCGTTTTGGGAACTCCAATCACCGGGATTCCGTCCTTAAAAAGCTTGTGCCCAGCGCCCAGCGTGTCTTCGCCTCCAATGGCAATCAGGGCGTCCAACTGGTTTTTCTTGATGTTTTCCCGAACTTTTTCAACGTCCCCTTCTTTCTTGTAGGGATTGGTCCTTGAAGTTCTGAGAATGGTACCACCCCNNTGGCAAAATACCGGAGATAGAGTCCAGGGTGAGCTCTTCGTGAATGTTTTCAATGATGCCCTTCCACCCCTGCTTAAATCCGATGCAGGTCCACCCCTCCCGCTTGGCCATCCATACAATGGCCCGGATTACCGCGTTCAGTCCTGGACAATCGCCACCACCCGTCAACATCCCGATACGTTTCATTTTTCTCAATCCTCCTTTTAAATTTAAATTAAGTTACCTTTTATTTATTTCTCTTGCCGGATTTCTGAAGCGCGGATTCGGAATCTTCCATACCCTTAACGTCGCAGATCACGGTCACCTGGTTTTCCGGGCCCAACAAACGCTTCACGCGACTTAAAACGGCTTCCTGCAACTCCGCGAGGACCGACGGCACCGAGCCCACCGCCCATAGTTTCAAGCGAAGTTTCAGCTCGACATCTTTACCGCTGATATTGATTTTGACCCTGGCTTTTTTAACTAGGGAAAAATGCTTTATCGCTTTCAGCGCCGCCATTTCAATCGCGCTTGACGAAACCACCATGGGACCAATTTCACTATGAAAAATCACGGCTTCGTTCGGGCGGCCGGACTTGACCAGAGCTTTTGAGAAGTTAATGCCTAAAATAATAAAAACCAGTCCGACGACACCCACCTGGACTGAACGCCACGGATTCTGATAAATCTCCTGGAGTTTCAGGATGGCATCATCAAAAGCAAGCAGATGGAGCGAGACGATGATCATCAGACTGCCAAGAGTCAAAAAGGAAAAAATCGCGAAAAGCTGAGCGAACGCGCTGGTGACCTTCATCGTCTATTTCCTGTCGCCATCATTCTCGGATGTTTCAGTCGTCCCGGGGCTAAAAAAGGTTTCGATGAACTTCGTATTCACGCCCCCCTGGCGGAACTTGGGATTATTTAGAATTCGTTCGTGAAGCGAAATCGTATTTTTAATCGGACCTATCTGCATTTCACGCAAAGCTCTCAGCATAATACTGATCGCGTCCTGGCGGTTCTCACCATGCACAATCAGCTTGGCCAGCATGGAATCATAGAACGGTGAAACGGTGTAGCCGGCATAACCATGGCTGTCCACTCGCACGCGGGGCCCGCCGGGCATATTCCACGTCTCAATCTTGCCGGGAGAAGGCATGAAATTATTATCGGGGTCTTCCGCGTTGATCCGGCACTC
>DCTJ01000072.1:5191-6152 GCA_002329545.1 Candidatus Omnitrophica bacterium UBA1443 | reverse complement strand
ACTGGCCCGGCAATACATGACGATTTGGTACTGGGGACTCATTTTCCGGGTTCTACACATCATGTTGGCGGACATTATTATCGGGACAGGGGATAGCAAGACGGTGAGTTTTTTGATGGTCGGAGGGACGCTCCTGAATTGCGTGCTCGACCCGGTGATGATTTTTGGCTGGGGGTTTTTCCCGAGGATGGGGATCCGGGGGGCGGCGCTGGCGACGGTGATCGCCGAATTGTTTGTGATGGCGGCGGCGTATTATTTTGTTCACCGGAAATATCATCTAATCTCTTTCCTGACTTACTCCCGGCGGCGGATGATGGCGTCCTGGTACAGAATTTTACAGATCGGGTCGTCGGCGATGGTAAGCTCCGTCCTGACCCCGGTATCGGCCGCGATAGTCATCAGGATCGTCGCCGGTTTCGGACGGTCGGCCGTGGCCGCGGTCGGGGTCGCGGCCCGGATTGAAATGTTCGCGTTCATGATCCCGATGACGGTCGGGATGTCCTTGGTTCCGTTCGTCGCGCAAAATTAAGGGGCGAAACGTTTTGACCGGATCCAGACGGTGCGGAGGGGAGCCTTTATTTTCGCGCTCGCGTTCGGGCTCGTGAGTACTGGGGTTCTTCTGCTTGTCGCGAAGCCCCTCGGGCGGCTGTTTTCTTCGGACCCCACCGTGGTGGATGTCCTAGCGCGTTATATTTACATCACCTGCTTCGGATACGGCTTCCTGGAAGTACACCGGTACGCGACGTTTTGCATGACCGGCATTCACCGGCCGATGATGGCCATCATCCTGAATGCCATTCGCGTTTTGGTCCTGATGATTCCGCTGGCGTTTTTGGGGGCGAAATGGTTCGGGCTCTCCGGAGTTTTCTGGGGGCGGTTGTTGACCGATCTCCTTGCGGCTGGAATCGGGGTCGTCTGGTCGGGAAAAATTCTCAAAAAAATGATTCCCGAGTGACTTACG
>DCTJ01000072.1:0-5092 GCA_002329545.1 Candidatus Omnitrophica bacterium UBA1443 | reverse complement strand
AGTACTGTTAAAGACTTTTGGATGCCCTGATTCCTGTTTATCTTAAGGGAGATCAGGACCTCAAAAGTCCGGTAAATGAATGAAAGTATTATCGAAGACTTTTTGGCTGAGCCTTGGGACTCGTATACCCGACCGATTCTCGATGTCCTGACTCTCCTCTACACATCCCCGCCGATGTTCTAACGGCGGGGATGTTTTTTTTGGTTTTTTTGAAGCAGAACTTGCGGAAATATAAGTTCTGGATATAATGCTCATACGAAACTAAGGGAAATGTAAGTTCTGGAGGCGCATATGGCAAAAATTGGGATTTATCGGCAACAGCCCACGGGATACAAGGCATTCGTACCAGAGCCTTTTCCGTCATCCGTTCCGGTTGAATGGGATAACGACCTGATTTTTTTGCTTTCTCTCGCAGATAGGGCTATCGGAAAATTAAACGCGATTGATCAGCTTGTTCCGGATGTGGATTTTTTTATTTTTATGTATGTCCGCAAAGAAGCTGCTCTTTCGAGTCAAATTGAGGGTACGCAAGCGACGCTACTGGACTATGTTAAGGCGGAGGTAAAACTTGCGGATGACCGGACGCCTTCCGATGTGGATGAGATCAAGAATTATATTGAGGCCATGAATTACGGTTTGAACAGGCTCGGAACATTGCCGCTGTCTTGGCGTCTTGTAAAAGAGATCCATGCGAAATTACTTAAAGGAGTGCGTGGCGAGCATAAAACGCCGGGAGAGTTCCGCCGTAGCCAAAACTGGATTGGTGGACCAACAATTGAAACGGCTGTCTTTGTTCCTCCTCCGCCGCATGAGATGCAAGAGGCGGCTTCGGATCTCGAAAAGTTTTTTCATGACGCGACGAAGCTACCGCCTCTCATAAAGGCAGGGTTGATTCATGCGCAATTTGAGACCATCCATCCATTCTTGGATGGTAATGGCCGAACGGGAAGACTTCTCATCACGTTCTATCTCTGCCAAGAGAAGATTTTAATGAGACCGCTTCTCTATCTTTCAGAGTTTTTCAAAAAAAACCGCCGCGATTACTATGACAAGCTCAATGATTACCGATTTTCCGAGAAGGGAACCCGGGATTGGCTCAAGTTTTTTCTTGAAGGAGTTCGTTTTGTTTCGGAAGAAGCCGTGACAGTCGCGAAAAATATTACAAAACTCCATCAGGAGAACGTCAGGATTGTTTCTGGTTTTGGCAGAAATGCGGAAACTGCTTTGAAATTTCTGAATGCCCTTTATCGGAAGCCCGTTGTGGATGCCGCTCTTATTGGTAAGATGACAGGGATTACTTCTAAAGCTAATGTAAGCGCCTTGATTGAAAAATTTGTCAAAGCCGGGATTTTGTATGAAATTACGGGGAAGGCGCGGTATCGCCGTTTTTTATATCGTGATTATGTCCGTCGTTTCAGTGATGAGAAAATCTAGCAAAGCATAATTAGTCGATGATTTTGGCTACGCAGCTGGGAGGGATGTCATGTTCGGATATCTGTTTTCGGTAGTGGCGGNNTCCAAATAATTATTACTATTTTGTAGTAACGACCTCCTTGAGAAAGATTTGCAATACTCTCCTTTTTCAAATTTCAAAAGCAAGCAAGATACTATCCTTCCGCTAATTATGTAATGTGTCTCCGGTGTTCTGGGGTATAATTCCGCTTATGTCGAACGGTCAGATCGTGCCTTCCAGCTATCGAAAGCTTCTCGCGGAGATTGTCGGTCTCTGTGATGGCGCGCGGCGGACGCTGGTTCACGCGCACTGGGAGATCGGAAAGCGGATTGTCCAGATTGAGCAAGACGGCGCCGCCCGCGCGGCTTACGGGGCGGGACTGCTTGTGAGGCTCTCTGAGGACCTGACCCGGGAAAGAGGAGTCGGGTTTTCGCCGAGCAGTATCAAGCGGTTCCGGCAGTTTTATCTGTTGCACCCAAAAGGTGCGCCGGCGCACCTTTTGACCTGGGCGCATCACGCGGAGCTTCTCACGGTCCGTGACCGGAACTGCTCGAAAAGCGCGCGGATGAGCAGGGGATGACCCGTGATGAACTGCGAAAGTTGATCCGCGAAAAGCGCGGATTTGGAAAAGGCGATCGGGGCGAGGTCGCTGACGGGACGCCCCTTGTCCCGAAGAAAGGACAGCTCGGCCTTTATCAGATCAGAAGCGGAGCTGACGTCGGATGGCCTCGGTCTGGCGCGCTTGTTTTTGACCACGGGTTTCGTTTTTACGACGCGCTGGACGACACGCAGGCGCGAGGTCTCGCGGCGGGTGATTTTGTGGAGGAGCGGGACGGCAAGCTCGTGAAGGTGGATTACGCGAAGCGGCCCGGTTATACCTACACGGCTTATTTGCAGGAGGTGATCGACGGAGACACGCTCTGGGTCGCGCTGGATGCGGGGCTTGGAGGAATTGCCCGTCAAAAACTGCGCTTGCGCGGGATCGACTGTCCCGAGATCGATACGCCGGAAGGGAAGACCGCGAAAGTGTTTGTCGAGACTGTCCTGGATGGAATTTCCTCGTTGACCGTTTACACCTCAAGGAATGCCACTCACGACCGCTATGAGGCGGATGTGTTTTTTAATGACCAAGACGGCCGGGAAGTTTTCCTGAACGGTCTTTTGCTGGACACGCGACACGCCGTCCGGATGAAGAGGTAAGATGAAAGTACTGTTAAAGACTTTTGGATGAACGCTGGTGCGCGATTTGTAAACCTGTCGCACAAGTTATGGATAGTTTGGCGGGTGCGAGGAGTTGATGAATGACGATGACCGATGACTTGTGAATTTCGAACGAACGGTTACCACAAGCGGGTGAAGACTGGAGGATGAAAATGCGGGCGATTTTATTTGGGATTTTGGCATTGGGGTTGACAGCTTCAGTGGGGGGTTGTCAGGAGCCGAAACAGCCGCTTCAACCCACCATCAAGTCAGACAGGCAGATGTATAAGAAAGAGGATATTATTACATTGGGGAACCTTGTTTATGTCGACATCTCTGCCCGGGATTACACCACGCAGCATCCTCTCATGTGTGGAGAGGGCAAAGACTTTCCTGCAGGTAAGGAGCTGTTTTTCAGGCATTTGGAGTCCGGAGAGTCGGTTCACGCAGTGTTTCCTGAAGGTATTACGCCACCCAAGGACCTTGATGGTGAATTTGTTTTTCATGGTCATTTTCAAAACATTCAAAAGCTGGATCGCTATAAATTTAAGGCGCCTGAAAGGGATTATCGTTATTTTGTCGTATCGTCTTATGAAACACACAAGCCTTCTCCCGCCATCGAGATGAAGGAGAAGAAAGAAATTTCAAGGCAGGAAGCGCTTCTGATCGCTGAAAAGGCTGTGGGAGGATAGCGGGCAAAAGTTTGATATAGACGAGTACTATTTGGGATCGATAGAGGAAGTTCAGAGGGATGGTCTTGACATTTGAGTGGGGAAGGGCACTTCGAGGAAAGATGCGTTAAAAATCGCTAAAAATTTTATTAAGGCGGTCCCGATTGGTTTGATGAAATATCAATTTGATAGCATAAAATTACTTCAAAGAGCGGAAGGGTCACAATTATGAAGTATCAGGAAGTTGTAGCGAAAAAAGTCCTGATCCGCACTTTCGGATGTCAGATGAATGTTTACGATTCGCAGGTGGCGGCGGGCCTTCTGGAGCGTGAGGGATTTGAAGTGCTCCAGGATTCCGCTGAAGTGGAGCCGGATCCGGCGGGCTGTCTTTCGGGCGGAGCGGATATTGTGATTATGAACACCTGTTCGGTGCGGGACCACGCGGAGCAGAGGGTCTGGGGACGGCTTGGCCGGTTGGGGAAGGAAAAAAAGGAGAGGCCGGAACTGATCATCGCCTTGATGGGCTGTATGGTGGAGGAGCATCGCGAGAAACTTTTCAAGAGGTTCCCGTATCTGGACCTTATTCTCGGAACGCGGAATATCAGTGAATTGCCGGCTTTGGTCCGGCGGATTCAGGCCACTCGCGAACGTGTTTCAAGGATCAGTCGGGACGGGATCTCGATCGAGTACAGCGAATTTACGAAACGCGACTCGCCTTATCACGCCTGGCTTCCGATTATGACCGGTTGTGACAAGGAATGTACTTTTTGCATTGTCCCGAAAACGCGGGGGCGTGAGGTTTCAATGCCCGCGGAAGACGTGATCCGGGAGGCGAAGCGGCTTGTGGCGGACGGCGTGAAGTGGATCACACTGCTCGGACAGAATGTGAATTCGTATGGCGCGAAGGAACGCGGTGTCGCGGGAACAGATCCCGGAGATGTTTCGCTTCGTACGCCGGACGCCGTACCCCTTGCCGGGGCTCAAAATGTTTCTTTTCCTCAATTGCTGGAACTGCTTTGCGCGATCGATGGTCTTGAGCGTTTGTCGTTTACGACGTCGCATCCCGGTGACGCGACGGAGGAACTCTTCCAGGTGATCGCGAAGAACCCGAAGATTAGCCGCCGGTTCCACCTGCCGCTTCAGTCAGGTTCGGACAAGATTTTGCGCAGGATGAAACGGTTGCATACGTTTGCCGATTACAAGGCCAGGGTGGACCGGCTTCGGGAACTGGTTCCCGGAATTTCTGTCACGACGGATATTATCGTGGGGTTTCCTGGAGAAACGGAAGAGGATTATCTCGCGACGAAACGGGCGATTGAGGAGATATGGTTTGATTCAGCCTTTATTTACAAGTATTCAGTCCGGCCCGGCACTCCCGCGGAACGGCTGACGGACGATGTGCCTTTCGAGACCAAGTCCCGGCGAAATAATGAACTGCTGGCGATCCAGCGGAGCGTGACGAAGGCCAAAAACCTCGAACGGGTCGGCCGGGAGGTGAGCGGGTTTGTGGAGGCGCGGGCTCCGAAGGGAGAACAAAGTTTTGTGGCGCGAACGGATTTTGACGGCCGCGTCATTTTTGCGTGTGAGAAAGATTTGATCGGGGAGTTCGTGCGCTTGACGCTCGATTCCGTAAGTCACGAAACGTTTCACGGGACCCTTGTTCCCCGAGGGGACGCCTGAAGGTTTTATTCGGGGTTACCGGCGGCGGGACTGCAAAAGCCGGCTGAGTGAGATAATCGCGAATCCTTTTTTCTCAAGCCGCGGAATT
>DCTJ01000080.1 GCA_002329545.1 Candidatus Omnitrophica bacterium UBA1443 | reverse complement strand
TGAGTTTGAGCATCCTGGAACTTAGCCAGAAGATCGGGGCTATTCAAAAGTTTTGAAGACGTGTCCATTTTACCGATCTGGGCACGGGCGTTGACCACGCTCTGGAGAGTTTCTTTTTCGTGGGCCACATATCCCTTCACGGCTTCCACAAGATTGGGAACAAGATCCGCGCGGCGCTGATACACATTTTCAACCTGCGCCCAGGCGCCGTTCACGCTCTCTTCCTTGACCACAAGATCATTGTAAACACTCGCGATCATGAAACCCGTCACCACAAGCGCAATGATGATAATCACAACCAAAGTCAGGAGAAATGCCCTCATAATTTAAACCCTCCAAATGAATAGGTTAAATACTTCGTAATTTTATTATAGTTCCCCGCCCAAAACCCGCAACAGCTAACAAGGAGCGGGAGAATCCTTCGAAACGGCGGAGCCGGCAGAAGGTTCCGCCGTCCGGAAAGGCGAGTAGCTCTCACATTTCACAGGAATTCGAAGACGTTTCCGCAGACGCTGAACGAGCGTATTTTCGGCCTCCTGCCACCGTGGTTCATCCTTTTCATCTTCCGAAACATCAAACGCGCCTCCGGCCACCATGCCATGTCCCCCGGCTTCTTTTCTGTCATTAAAAATATTCCGGAGAATTTCGGGAGTATCGTCCGTCGGACGATTGCTCCGAAGCGACACATGAAGTTTCCCTTTGAAACGACCCGTACAAAGAGACCGCTCCATCCCCTTATAGGTCAAGAGGAAATCCGCAATTTCCGAAACCAGGTCAGGGTGTTCAACCTTCCCAAGATGAGAAACGATCAGACCCCGGACCGCTTTCGCGACACCCAGCCCTTTACTGAGAGTTGTGAAAAATTTCCTAGATTTCGGCGGATGCTGGATTTTGATGAGCGCCCTCATATCGCAAAGCTGGAGAATCGCAAGATAGGTTTCGATGATGTCGGCGCGTTTCGCGCGATAAAGGTTGAGCGTGTCTGACAAAATCCCGTAAGCAAGGGCCGTCGCGATTCGTTTCGGAATCTCCAGTCCGCTTAAAAGAAGGGCCTGGGCGAGTATGACGCTCGTCGCGCCACATTCCGTGTCAACAATGACCAGCTCCGCGGTCGGCTTCGTCACATACGGGTGCTGGTCGATAACCATGGTAACCGGGCGGTCCCTCGGGTAGGGATTGTTCTCAAAGGCGGGTTGGGTATCAATCAGCGCCACATGATTATATTTGGAGATATCTGAAGCGTGAATTTTGTGGATGGGAATACGAAGCTGACTGACCATGGCACGGTTTTCAACTCGTCCGATACTCCCCTTGTAGACGATCCGGGATTTGATATTACAGAGTTTTTCGGCGATATATTGTAACGTAAAAGCCGTCGCGATCGCATCAGGGTCCGGATAGTTGTGCATCACGATCAAAAGCGGGGAAAGGGCCTCTCCGCGGCCTTCAAGAAAGCGAAGAAGTTTACGTCCGTTTTTTGCGGTAAGGTGTTCCGGAACTCCCTTTTCCATTACGAACGTTCCTGGATTTTTCCCAACATCTTCGTGAATTGCGAGGCCTTGACGGTTTCCATCCATTGAAGAAAAGGCCTGTAAGTGCAGAGATTTTTCAAATCCTGATCTTTTTCAATATGTCGAAGGTCTTGGAATCCAAGGCGAACGGCTTTTTTAAGCGCCGTCAAAGACTGAGAAAGTTGTCCCAGCAAAGAATAACTGCAAGCCAGATTGTAATGTATCACCGGGTCGTGTTTGCAAAGACCGGCCAGACGTTTATCGATCTCGAGACTTTTTTCATGAAATCCAAGGCGGGTGTAAACATGCGCCAAAGGGACAAGCGCTTCGACATAATTCGGACGTTCCCGCACCACCCCCTCAAAGAAGCTTAACTCAAAATCATCCGCACCTTTTTTCAGCATGGGTTCAAACTCCTTTCCAAAATCCTTAAAAATTCATCTGCCCTGAAAGGCTTAAGAATAAAATTCCGAACCCCTAAACGTTCGACGGATTCCTTCACGCGTTCATCATTATAAGCGGTGAGCACGATCTCCGGTATGGGATTTTTCTTCATCTGTCGACAATATTCACGAACGGCTTGAATGACCTGAAGACCATCCATGCCGGGCATCCGGATGTCCGTCACAAGAAGGTCAAAGTGACGGCCGCTTAAAATCCTGAGCGCTTCCTCGCCGCTTTCCGCCACAATCGGTTCGTACCCGGCCTCTTTCAAAAAAAGCTCGAGGGATTTTCGAACCAATCCATCATCGTCAATAGCTAAAATGCGTTTCACTTTTGTTGTGTGCATCAAGCACTTGTCCCGGTTATGAAATAAGGCCCCTGAACCCTACCCTTCATCTCTATCACGACATACTCTTGACAGTCACGCGCTCATAATAGCTCAGATCTTCGGTATGGACCCTGATTTTTTCTCCCTCTCGGATAAACTGCGGGACAAGAATCTTGAGACCGTTCTCAAGCTCCGCTTCCTTGTACGTCGTGTCCTGCTGTCCCTTGACGCCGGGTGCCGTTGAAGTCACGGTAAGCTCCACGAGTTTCGGAAAATTGAGGCTCAGCACCTTTTCTTTCCCAAAAAGCACCTCGATCACCTCATTTTCCTTAAGGAAGGCCTCGTGCCGTCCCACGGCTTTCGCCGAAATCGTGTACTGCTCATAATTTTCCATGTTCATAAAAACAAACTGATCCCCTTCCCGGTAAAGATATTGCATCTTCACAATATGAACGGGAACATCCTCGACCTTGTCCTCTGCACGAAAACTCTTTTCGGCCACGTTCCCGTCCTCGAGGCTTCTCATTTTGCAATGGACCATTTTTCCGAACTTTCCGGTTCCACGAATTTCCTGGGTCACCACTTTGGAAAGTTTCCCGTCGAGCTGAATGACATGCCCCACCCTGATGTCTGTCGCGATAATCATGTCGGACCTCCTGTCTTGTTCATTGGCCAAGCCCTAAGGACTGTCTGATTTTCGTCCACCAACCGTGACTTGGATCCCGGAAAGCGGGTTCACGAACATTCCCAGTTAAAAAACATGCCAAGGTATGAGCGTCTTTCCCGATCACCGTCCTTTAACCCAAGGGCTTTTGCAACCCTTGAAATTTCCCGAACCGTTCCTTCGATCTCAAGAAACCATCCGAACCGGTTCAGCCTATCAAGCGCGATGTAGGCTTTGTTCAGCTGATACAATTCCCGAAATTTTTGATATTTCATAAACGGCTTCAAACCCGAAAGAGCCAGAATACGGCAAATCGAATGATAATCCACGGGCATTTCCAGTTCCATCCGCTTGGTGTACGCAGAGCGAAGCTTTGGCCCTTTCAGGGTCAAAACCGCCTTGTTATTATACCGGCGAACCCGCAACGCAATTTTTTTTGATCTCAAAGAACCTTGATGGTCAAAAAACTCATTGATTTCTTTCCCGGCGGCGATTTTTTNNTTTTTTTTAGAATTGACCGGATTCCCCCGGGCCGCTTCAACCTGTATTTCTGTTCAATCTCGAAGGAAGCCATGGAACATTAAACCCCGATCAGCATTTTTTCACGGAGCGTTTTGACCATAGCCATGCCAGCAAGCGCCTCCACAATGGCCAGGGAAAACGCAAGCGCCGTCCCCGGGCCCTGACTTGTGATCACGTTTCCATCGACAACAACAGATTCCGCCAAGTAACAAACACCGGGCTTAAAATCTGCTTCGCAACCCGGGTAACAGGTAGCTTTTTTCCCCTCGAGAATCCCCAGAGGGGCAAGCACAACGGCGGGGGCNNACGGAGACCCTTTCGGAGCGGGCGAGGTTCGTTGACCCCGGCATCCCACCGGGAACAATCACCGCATCGGAAAGTTCACCCACTTGATCCAGTAGCATGTCCGTCTTGACGCTGATCCCCCTTGAACTTTTCACAGTGGAATCGTTGACGCCGGCGACCGTGACGCGAATTCCCGCGCGACGCAACACATCGACGGGTGCCAGGGCCTCAATTTCCTCAAAACCTTCCGCCAGCAAAACGACAGCCGTCTTTGCCATCACACACCTCCTCCGTCCTGAGGCGGCCGTTCAAAGTCCGGAGGTCCATCGGGACCTTTTCGGACCGCCTGTTCTNNCGACAGCCGTCTTTGGCATCACACACCTCCCCCCTCTTGGGGCGGTCGCCCAAAGTCCGGGGATCCATCGGGACCTTTGCGACCCGCCTGTTCTACGACAAATTTCTTCTGCCCGAAAATGGAACCATTCGCGAAAATCCTGAATTCATATTCGCCCGGATGCGCAAATCGAACTCCTCGCAAATTAAAAACAAGTTCGTGCGCCACGAGCGGACTCGGCACCTGGACATCGTTCGGCATTTCGCTTTGTCCGATGGTCTTGTCCTCATGAAGATCCACGAGATCCAGCCGGAACCGGTAGGCCACCTGCGCGTCGGTCAGCTTCACATAGACTGACATCGCAAAATGGGTGCAGGGAAACGTCGAGGCACCGATATTCTCAAAAACTCCGATCAGGCTCTTTTTGTTGGTCCCCCGTTCGGTAATAACATAATCACAAATCAGCATCGCATTCGTTTTAGGAACCGGCAAAAGCATGGCTATTTCCTTTCCTTAAAAATTAAATTTTTCCAGCGTTGAAGTTCCATCCCTCAGGATTTGTTTCATCCGAACTGATAGTGCTTTTTGACAGCCTTTTTAATATGCCAGACACATTGAAGCCCTTCCGGGAAGGTCACAAGATCTCCCTGACCGAAAGACACATCCCCCTGCGGGGTTGTCACCGTGACCTCCCCTTCCAGAAAATAGCAAACCTCTTTTTCGTCATAAGACCAATCAAACACGGAAACTTCCTTCATCCAGATCGGCCATTTTTTAATACCAAGCTCCTTGAGTTTGGTTTCCGTAGGTTTTTCTACCGTTATTTTTAGCGCTGTTTTCTCTGTCATAATCTATCCTTTCACCCCGTTAGCGACAGGTCTCGCTTTCCAAGCGAGACCGTCCAACATTATTA
The DNA here is from genome assembly GCA_002329545.1 of Candidatus Omnitrophica bacterium UBA1443. GTDB lineage: Bacteria > Omnitrophota > Omnitrophia > Omnitrophales > Aquincolibacteriaceae > UBA1443. Next base: position 1,431 of record DCTJ01000080.1, on the reverse strand, counting down.
TTAGATATCTGATTCTATTATGGCTTATTCGAAATCCAATTTTGGAACCTGTCGCCTATGATCTCTAACGAGGCAAGCCACCTTATTTTCTGAACTTTTCCAGCCAGTTGCAATACTCGCAGTTGGCCGATGCCTTCGGGGCCGCGCCCCCGGTCACAGCCGCCGACTGACGCACCAGTGACTTCGCGCGCTCAATATCAGTTTCAATTTTGATCGGCTGAATCTCGAACGCGACATTCCCGTTTTCGTTCACTTCGCTCGGGGAATAATAAAGGAGAAAACCGTAACCGGCCGTTTTCATCCCGTTCGCCTCAAGCAAAAGGGCATAACAATCAAGCTGGGTTTGATAGTATTTCGTTGCATCCACCTCATTCGTCGGAGACCCCTTGGTTTTATAATCGAAAGGGACATACAAATCACCGGCCACAAGAAGATCGTCCAGGGCGCCAAAAAGCCGCGCCCCGCTTTCAAAAAACTCCAATCCGGTCCGCCAGTTCCGCCATCGCTCAAGCTGGGCATGATTTTCATAAAGTCGAAGTCCCTGGAATTCCGGCCTTACCGACAGTTCGGGAGGAAGCGCTCCCTGGATCCGGAACTTGTCAAAATAAACCTTGATCACTCGGTCCATTCCGCTTGGAAGGGAAGGGAAAATACCGCGAGGCCGTTTGATCCCCCGAACCTTCTCCAGCCAAAAACAGCGAGGGCAATCTTTGAACAGGCTCAATCCTGAGGGTGATACTTGAAAGCTCTTGATCATTGGGCTCATAAGTCGCAGGTATTATATAACTCTTTCCCCCTAACGCACGATGAGAAATTTCATTCCATGTCACGAGCTATCACGTTGTACGCCAAGTCCGGATAGTATTTCCCCCTCGTTCGAAAGACGTAAGCAACGCAACTCAAAAATCACAAAGGCGAGACCCCCGGGGCTGGCATGCCGTATGAATGAGCTCTTACGGCTTTACTGCCCCGGAGGCGTTGGTAGGAAAACACTATCAAGCCAACACTGGCGCAAGAAGTTCTTCGAGCAACGCACGCCCTTTCTCAAGAGCACTAATCGTCCGCTGAAAACTCCTGTTCATAAGATCGAGGAACCTTACACGGGAGATAAGACCTTTCTGAAATGTCCTCCAAAAATTGTCTATTTTCGCATACAACGCCGGATCTGTTTTTCGAGTCATTTTTTTTGCTTCACGGACAAGATCTCCAATCCGCCTTATCCGGTCATCGATTTGTTTAAATGCTGTGAACTGCGAGCGTAAATTCTCATACTTCACTTCCCCCGCAAATTGGACGGTCTCATTCATCAACATCAACGCCTGTCTAATCAATTGATGAGCCGGATCTTCTGAAACCCGGGAAGTAAGACGGGATGTCTCCTCCCGAATCCCTTCCATCGCCTGCACGATCTGCGGAACCTTCTGCTCAAGC